>NZ_CAUQJB010000009.1:0-146188 GCF_963518325.1 uncultured Vagococcus sp.
ATCAAGATGCAAAAAAAGAGGGTGTGTAGCAGGACTTGCTACAATTTAGAAGTTGATTAGGTAGATGCTTGATGGAGAATGCACCATCTAAAGGGAATGAAGGTAATCATCGTCCAAGAAAATCAAGATGCAAAAAAATGAAGGTGTGTAGCAGGACTTGCTACAATTTAGAAGTTGGTTAGATGGATGCTTGATGGAGAATTCGCCATGTAAAGGGAATGAAGGGAATCATCAACCAAGAAAATCAAGATGCAAAAAAAAGAGGGTGTGTAGCAGGACTTGCTACAATTTAGAAGTTGGTTAGATGGATAATTGATGGAGAATGAGCCATGTAAAAGGAATTAAGTGATCATCGACTAAGAAAATGATGACACCAAAAAACGAGAGCATGTAGCAGGTTTTGCTACAATTTAGAAGTTGCTTAGATGGATACTTGATGGGAAACGAGTCATGTAAAGAGAATTAAGTGGTCATCGACCAAGAAAATCAAGATGCAAAAAAAAATGAGAGTGTGTAGCGAGAATTGCTACATACTAAAAACGCCAATGATAAGATAGTTTTATCAAAACGCTGTTGTAAAGGTATTTAGGATTAATAATAAGTCTTTCAAAAAGTGTGTAGGTAGCAAGGCCTGCTACCTTAAATAAGGGCGCTAGGATGATGAAAGGACGGCAGAGTAGCCTGACATTAGTTGTGGTCTTTTACCGATTTTGATCAGATGTAAAAAGAAATAAGCCTTAAGCCAAGTAGCATTTACTTGGTTTAAGGCTTATTTTATTTGTCAATTAGAAATGAGATGCGAGGTTTATAGGCCAAATAAATCCCCAATTTGACTGTCATCAATCGTTCTGTCAGATTGTTTATTAGCATTTTCCAATAACATCTCCAAGCGGTTCTCGACCGCTTGTTTCAGTAACGCCTCATAAGGCGCACTGCGCAAGGTGAAAAATAAGGTTGGATCTTCGTCAAGGCGAGCACCTACGCCATAGAGGACAGCAGCCACGTGTTTGCACATGACAGCCCAATCAGGGCAGGAACAATCTAGGTTAATTTCGTTTGGTGTGGGAAAGAGACCGTCTCCTTTCAGGGTAAACAAGGAGTCCAGTTCTTTAGGAAATTTTCCCAAGGCTAATTCTTCCAAACTATCGATGGAGTGGCCACATGTTTTGGTAATTAAGAATCTAGATTAAGGTGCTAATAGTTTAAGCCTTTTGTACCGCCTAAAGAAAAAAGTAAGCCTAGGGGAAAACAATCAATTTAAGGGATTTAGCCTTTGAGTGGAGAATTAATAGTAAATATTAAATTGGGTCAGATTGATAATGCCATTTTTACTGCTGGTTATGTTGGAGTGGATACAGTTGGTGTTGTAGAAGGCCTAATCTTTTTGAGTATTATCAAGAGTTGCTGGATGCCGTTTTAGCTGATGATTATGAGGGAGATTACCTTTGTCAGGTACAACGGGCTCGCTTGAATTTTTTTGTGAAGTATTGAATGATGTCAGACATGATTTTGTACAAATAAAGAGCAACCTATAACTCATGGGAAACGATTACTTGCAAGGGGGAAAACCGAGCCAGGTTATGATCTGATGACCGGTCTGGCAGGGATTGGTTATACACATTTAAGAAGTAGCACTAATAGTGTTTCTAATATTCTAGTATTAGAATAATAATATAGATGGAAGGATGTGTCACATGAGCAAGAAAGATGATAATTTAGAAAAAGAGGTGCCGGAAAATGAATTTTCTGGTAAAAAGTTTGAGGATTTAACAGAAGAGGAAATGGATGTTATCCAAGGCAGCGGTAGCGATGATGTAAAAGTAGAAGGCATCAGTATTATGATTAATTTATTACAGTCAAAAGCACCCATTAAGTGTCGATAATGATAAACAAAAGCAAAGAACGTCATCGGATTAATAACTACTCCTGATGGCGTTTTTTCCTTTGTGTTTTGAAAAGTGCTCGCTCTACCCAAAATCCAAATAATACCGATACTTACTGCCAATGTAAAAGCACTCCGTATACTCAAAAAAGTTCATTTCTTTTTGAGAGGTAAAACGTACTCGTTTCAAAATGGGCTCATTATCCCCAATTTTTAACAATTTCTGCAGTTCCCGTGTCGCAGAAATCGCTTCGATGTATTCATTTTCCTGATTGACTCGAATGTCTTTTGTGGCCAGATAGTCATAGAAAGAGCCGTAGTAGTCTTTTGATTTTAAGGAATAATCCTCACGGAAAATGATATGTGTCTTAAAGAAGGCCACAATGTTTTTGCCGTCTCCTCTAACCCGTTTTAGAATTAAAATATCATCTCCTGGTTTAATCTGCAAATATTTCGCGATTTTATGATCGGCATGGCTTTTGCTAATGTCCGCTTGTAAGGTGGTGGCATTTTTGCCTTGTTCTCGTAATTCCTGGGTAAAGCCTTTGACGACAGTCGCGTATTCGTTAGTGTCTGGGCTAAACTGTTTAACGAAGGTCCCTTTAGCCCGCTGGCGATACAAGAGGTTTTCACTGACGAGTTCATCAATGGCTTTGCGAATGGTGATACGGCTGACGTGATAAATGTCGCACAGGTCCATTTCTGTTGGGATGCGTTCTCCTTCTTGCCATTTTTCTGTTTGAATATTGGCTCGTAGTTGATCGGCAATTTGGGCATAGAGTGGGTAGGCTGAGTCATGGCGCATGTCTTTGGCTCCTTTCAATCTACAGTAGTTGTTATCAGTATAGCATAATAAAATTGCGTCTATAGTTCTATTGTTATAACAATAGGCGAGAAAGCCCGTAAACAGTGAGGTTGAAAAAGACATTTGCGGCTTAAAAGCTGTGCTATAATTTTGTTAAGTTAGTTTTTAAGGAGGAGACTGTAGTGGTTTATGATTTTTTTCCGGAAATAAAGGTAGGAACACAGGGATCGGTTTATTCTGGCGGGGAAATAGTTTCGCTGCTTAAAGAGCGGATGGACACTGAAGAGCTTAATGTTATAACAATGGAAAGTTATCCCTTGGTTGATACAAGGTTATTGCAAGAGTCATTATTGGCGTTATTGGATCTCGATTTAATTATTGAGAGCCAGTCGATTTTTTATGACAGTCAACAGGTGACGGAGATGATCGCTGATAATTTAACGGATGATCGGGTTTTTGGGCGTATGTCTCATCATTCGTTGAGTGACTTCGTTGACCCCGTCAAGCAATCTGCTGTGGTTAAGGGAATTGAAACCGCTCTAAAGTCGGGGCAGCGGGTGGGGATTGTTGGGGTTGGGGCTAGTTTAGTTTACCCAAGTGACTTGCTACTGTATGCTGATTTACCTCGGTGGGAGATTCAAACCCGCTATCGGTCGGGGGAGTATAGTAATTGGCAAGGGAATAATGCTGGTGAAGATCCTTTGCGGATGATCAAGCGTGGTTATTTCTTTGAATGGCGGGTGGCGGATAAGCAGAAGCGTCGCATTTATCCTCAGGTTGACTATTTTCTGGATACGTTACAAGCGGACTGGGTGATGGTTGGCAGAGAGACTTATGACCAGGCCTTGCAGGAAGTGGCCTATCAGCCTTTTTCCTTGGTGCCCTTTTTTGATCCTGGGGTCTGGGGTGGTCATTGGATGCAGGAGCAGTTTAACTTCCGTCGGGATGAGGTTAATTTAGCTTGGAGCTTTAATGGGGTACCAGAAGAAAACAGTCTGATTCTCAACTTTGGTTCGGCTAAAATGGAAGTGCCTGGTAATAATTTGGTGTACTTCCATGGGGAGACCTTGATGGGGCCTCGTGTCTATGGTCGTTTTGGGGCTGATTTTCCGATTCGCTTTAATTTTCTGGACACGGTTGGTGGTTCTAATTTAAGCTTACAAGTCCATCCGACGACGGAGTATGCTCAGGATGTTTTTGGGGCTACCTACACGCAAGATGAAAGCTATTATATTTTACATGCAGAAGCGGATGCCAAGGTTTATTTAGGGGTCAAACAAGGGGTGACGAAACCAGCTTTAATGGCGGCTTTGGAGCAAGCAGCGAGTGAAGGCAATTTCCCAGATGAAGCCTTTATTTACCAGCAGCCAGTTAAAACCCATGATCATTATTCGATTCCAGGTGGAACCATTCATTCCAGTGGGGCCAATTCCGTTGTACTGGAAATCAGCGCCACTCCCAATCGCTATACCTTTAAGTTGTGGGATTGGGGACGGGTTGATTTGGATGGCTTGCCGCGGCCGGTTCACTTAAATCACGGGGAGCCGAATATCGACATTCGTCGTGATGAGGAGTGGGTTAAAAGAGAGTTGGTCAATCCTTTTGTGGTAGTGGCTGCGGGGGATGGCTGGCTGGAGGAGCGGACGGGGTTGCATGAAACGGAATTTATTGAAACTCGTCGCCATACGTTTTCCGTTCCGGTTGTCCATGACAATCATGGCAGTGTTAATGTCTTAAATTTAGTGGAAGGTCAGGAGGCTCTGGTGGAGAGTGTGGATGGTTCCTTTGCTCCCTTTAAGCTTCACTATGCTCAGACGGTGATCATTCCTGAAAGCATTAAAACTTACCGCATTAGCCCCAGCGGCGACAGTCTAGGGCAAACGCTGCAAACAATGAAGGCTTATGTCAGATAGGGAAGTGATGAGATGAGTGGTTATTATTTTTTAATGGATGTGGGAGGAACCACGGTTAAGGTTAATGGGCTAAATGAAAAAGGAGAGCCTTTATTGATTGTTAATCGTGAGTTTCCCGCTCAAGCCCAGGGAAGCCAAGCGATGATTTTGGCTAATTTTAAGGAGATTATCGTCTCGGTCAATCAGGAGTTGCTAGCTCAAGGCTATGAGCTTCTCGGTGTGGGAGTGGCATTTCCTGGTCCCTTTAATTATCTGGAAGGCCATAGTTTAATGAAGGGCATGCGGAAATATGATGAGATTTACGGGGTTAATTTAAAGGCGTTAATCAAGGGCTGGCTAGCCGAGTATTTTCAGCTGGAAGTTCCGATTATATTTGAAAATGATGCCACTTCTTTTGGGTTAGGCGAGTATGATCAACGGCACAGTCAGGCACCTGGCCGAGGGATTTATCTGACATTGGGCACAGGCTGTGGCTCGGCTTTTATTGCCGATGGCCAATTGATTCATGGCTATGGTTTGAATGAGCAAGGCATGTTATATGACAGTCCTTTTAAGGAGAGTCGAGTGGATGATTATCTGTCGGCTAATGGGCTGCAGCTCTTAAGTCGGGAATTCTATCCAGAAGGGTTGACAGGTTACGAGTTATTTCTTAAAGCTGAAGAAGGGGAGGCAGGAGCTTTAAGGGTATTTGCTGAGTTTGGTCAATGGATTCGTGAAGCATTGGACCCTTTTATTACTGAGTTTAAACCAGATGAGCTAGTTTTTGGTGGTGAAATAAGTGGTAGTTTGGCTTATTTTTCTAGGGCCTTAGCTAGGGAAAATCTGGCGATTCGTAAAAGTCAAAACACCAGTTTAGCCACACTTCAAGGATTAGTCACGTTGCTTCAAGCCAAATAAAACAGTCGAAAAAAGAAGCGAAGGAGAAGATTATGTCAAAACGTACATTGTATTTAGTCCATCATTCCCACACAGATATTGGGTATACGGATCGTCAGGAAAAAATTAGTCGCTATCATGTTGATTTTATTAAAAGTGTTATGAGGTGTTTGACGGAGATTGAAGGGGGAACTCGTCCTGAGTGGGAAGGCTTTAAGTACACCTGTGAAAATTATTGGCAAGTGGAACAATTTATGGCCAACAGCTCCCCGGAAGAACAAGCTCAATTTGAGTATTTTGTTAAAAAAGGCTGGATCGATATATCACTGAGCTATTTAAATATGACGGAATTAGTCGATGATGGGGTTCTGAATAAGATGTTTGCCAAAGGCCGTCGTTATGTGGCGGGACTGGGACTAGAGGCTAATTCAGCGATGACGGCTGATATTAACGGCTTTTCCTGGGGCTATGCCGAGGCTCTCTATCAAAATGGCATTGAGAATCTGTTTTCTTGCCTTCACACTCATCACGGGATGTTTCCGCTATTTAAAAAGCAACTGCCTTTTTGGTGGGAAACGCAGCAAGGGAATAAAGTTTTAGTTTGGAACGGCGATCATTATCAAACGGGCAATGATTTTCTGTTAGTGCCTAATTCTGATCAGTCGAAGCAATATGGGCTTGATGGTTATGGTGAACGGGAGGCAGAGGCTCAGTTTAAGGTGACAGAAGAGCGTGTCTTTGCTCACTTTGAGCTCTTGGCTGAAGAGGGCTATCCCTATGATTTTGTGCCTGCGATGATCAGTGGGATCGTGACAGATAATGCGCCGCCAAATCCACGGATGATGGAAACCATTCATAAGTGGAATCAACGCCATGGCTCGGAGATTGAAATCAAGCTCGTGACCTTAAATGAGTTTTTTGTTTTCTTGCGCCAGCAACCCTTAGAGATACCAACTTACAGTGGTGACTGGGCTGATTGGTGGGCCGATGGTGTGGGGTCAACACCGGCTCCTACAAAAATTTATCGAGACGCTCAACGCAAATATCGTCTTGCTAATAAGTTAGATCCGTCAGTTATATTAGGCAAAAAGGACTGGTTGGTGGAGGCGGAACAAGACTTGATGATGTACGCCGAGCACACTTGGGGCTATCATTCTTCTGTGGGCCAGCCGTGGAACACGTTCGTCAATGATTTGGATTATCGTAAGGCGGCTTACGCCATTAACGCCAACAGTGCGGTTTCCCGTCATCTAGATGAGATTTTGGCTAGGATGGGGGAAGAGTCGATTCAGATGAATCGCCAGCCTTATTATAAGGTGATCAATCCTCATCAGCGACCGGTCACAGAACATGCCAGAATTTACATCAAACATTGGGAGCAGGTGGATGATTCCTATTTCCATCTGGAAACAAATGGCTTTGTTGAGGTGGTGGATTGTCAGACAGGGGAGGTGATTCCCTCTCAAGTAGCGGATACGTCATTAGGCAAGGAAATTGAGTTTTTGATTCCTTTAGAAGCCAAGGAAGAACGGTTGGTTCGCTTACGTCGGACAACTAAAAGCGCTCGAAAAAATTGGAATCACGCTTACATTGGCACAGAACAAGTGGCTGATGTGGCTTCTTATGAAGGGTATGATCATCTAGTCTCTCCTTATGGGATGGAGACGGCTGATTTTAAATTAACCATTAACCATGCAGGGATTGAGTCGTTAATCGACAAGAGAACAGGACAAAGCTTGTTGCAAGAGAATCGTGAAGCGCCTTTTGCTGGGGTCTATGAAGTGACGCCGATTACGACTGATGCCTGTACGGAACGACGTATTATGGGGCGCAATCGTAAGGGCCGGGTAACGGAGCGATCTTTTGCAGAATTGACTGGTGTGAAAGTCACGAGTGACGGTCCTTTATATACGGTTTTTGAATTGACTTATCAATTAACAGGGACTCAGATGTATACGGTGGTCTTGCGTGGGTATAAAGATTTGCCTCAAATTAATGCCACCCTTAGAATTCAAAAGGACAATCAGTGGGCACCGGAAAATCTTTATGTGCCACTGCCCTTTAGCTATGGAGATGACAGTCAGTTTTATGTGGAGAAGAGTGGCACGATTTTCCGTCCTGCCATCGATCAGCTACCGGGAACGAATACGGACTTCTATTTGTTAAACAATGGCTTAACGTTTACTGACGGTCAAAATGCCTTAGTGGTAGCCATTAAAGATACACCTTTGATTACTTTAGGGGCGCTGGACAGTCATTTGGTGGAGTTATGTTCACGGTCAACGGCCTCCAAAAATAAAGAGATGGTTTATTCCTGGCCGATGAATAATTTTTGGGAGACCAATTTTAAAGTGGACTTGTCTGGTTTTTACGAATTTGAGTATCAGTTATTCCTAATGGCAGGTCAAACACCGACTGAATTAATTGAAAAAGCCACCGAGTTAAACGAAGGCATTATTACCATTGCCTATAATCCGACTGATCTGGAAAGGGAGACAAGATAATGACAAAAACCTTGCATGTGGTATTTAAAACCCATTTGGATATTGGGTTTACGGATTTAGCGAAAGAGGTAGTTCAGCAGTACTTAACGGATTTTATTCCCCGAGCTTTACAAATTGGAGAAGAGGTACCGGAACAGTTTGTTTGGACGACAGGGTCTTGGTTGATTCATTTCTATTTGAATCATCCCGAAGTCAGTGAAAGTGACAAGAAGCGCATGGTCAAGGCTATTAAGCGAGGTACAATTAAGTGGCATGGTTTGCCAGTGACCTTCCATAGTGAATTGATGGACCAGCCTCTATTTGAATATGGGCTGTCACTGTCTCAAAACTTGGATCAGGCATATGGTACCCGAACAGTAGCGGCTAAGTTAACGGATGTACCTGGGCACACCATTGGGATTGTGCCACTAATGGCCAAGGCTGGCTTGAAGTACCTTCACATTGGGGTTAACGCCAGCTCAGCTTTACCTAACGTGCCTGAAATGTTTCTATGGCGCAACCAAGATGGTTCGGAACTAGTCGTCCACTATGCTCAGGATTACGGGGAGACGTTTATTCGTGAGGGCTGGGATGAGATGTTATACTTTGCCCATAGTCACGACAATGCAGGGCCACCAAAGGACAGTCAGGAAGTGATTGAGTTGATGGCTCGGTTAGGGAAAGAACATCCAGAGGCAGTGATAGTGGCCTCAAGTTTGGATGATTTTGCCGAATCAGCTTGGGAGAAGCGGCAGACTCTGCCGGTGATTGAAGAAGAAATTGGTGATACGTGGATTCATGGTGTAGCCTCAGATCCGAAAAAAATTGCCGATTATTTGAGCTTGCTGCGGTTGCGTGATCAGTGGCTGGCAGATGGGCAATGGACGGTATCAAGTCAGGAATATCAGAATTTTTCAGAGCAACTGATGTTAGTGGCAGAACACACTTGGGGTGGCAATGGTAATGTCTTTTTGCCGGATTATACCAATTATTTAATCGAGGATTTTCAGGCTGCTCGCCAACGAGATGTCATTACGTTTAATCACGATCGCTCTACGATGGACTTTGGTGATTTAATGGCATTGATTAGCACAGACATTGAGTCAGAAGTCTTTCGTCCTAAACGTTCTTATGGGTTGTATGAAGAATCCTGGCAAGAACAGCGGGATTATCTAACAGCGGCAGTTGCTTGTTTGAGTCAGGAACGGCAACTGGTAGCGAAAAAAGTCTTGTCTCTGCCTTCGATAATTCCTTTGGAAAAGGGAGAGAACGTGATGCCGGGTCGTCTGTACCAATTCGGTGAGCTGACCTTAAGCTTTTCGACAACAGGGGGGCTCAATCGGCTTCAGCTTAATGGACGCAATTTAATAGCTGAGGGTCGGGAATTTGGGGGACTCTCTTATGAACGGTTTGATTTTGCTAATTATAGCGACTTTTTAAGTCGCTATAGTCGGTTGACAAGGTGGACCTCTAGTTGGTGTTTAGTTGACTTTGCTAAGCGGGGGATTGAAGCTTTTCAGGACATTCGTTATGAGTTAATCAAACCGATGATCGCCGACTCCGTGATTCAGTCTGATGGGCAACTGGTGACCATTGCCTTTGATTTGAGTTACACAAGTTACCAACAGAAGATGTGGGGGTTACCAACGAACAACCGCTTAGTTTACGAAGTTGATTTAGCTAAGAAGACGGTTAAACTGTGTCTTCAGTGGCATGGTAAGCAAGCTAATAAGATGCCAGAAGCTTATTGGTTGGAAACTAGTTTGCAAGTTGCCAACCCTTATCGCTGGCAAATGGATAAGCTGGGAACGAGCGTATCCCCTTACGATGTGGTGGAAAATGGCAATCGCAATCTCCACGTCTCCCAGAAAGGATTATCCTATGACGGCATCGAAGGGCAGAGACGTATTAAGAGTGTGGATGCCCCCTTGTTTTCTTTTGGTCGTCGAGGGTTATTGCAATTCGATAATCAACAGTTATCATTAAATGAAGGGATTTACGTTAACTTGCACAATAATGTCTGGGGCACTAATTTCCCAGCTTGGTTTGAAGATGATATGTTGTATCGGGTTGAAATGACATTAGCGTAAGCTAGAATATCTTAAAAACACGGAACCTCTAGAGGTTCCGTGTTTTTAAGGTCATGAGGATATGACATACCTTGCAAAAGTTACATATTGAGGCCCTGGCTGACTTGCATTAAACTGGTAATAAGCTTATTTTTTGTTATCGGATGGACGACGAGGGAAATCAATTTGGTTATGCTGAATTGATAGCGTCTTCAAAAGGGAAGTAAGTCTTAGTAGTGGTCATGACTTTGTGAAATGACGCAGTATATTGCTTTTTTTTATTGAGAACGGTATAGTGTAAACTATGTTTTTCTAATAGCGCTTACATGTTTAAAGAAGGAGGATCAGAATGAACGGTTTTGCGAAACAAAGTGTTAGAATAGGTGAGTGGCTGTTAAAATTATGGCAGTTACAGTTGTTTTGGGTCCTTTATACCCTAAAAGGAGGGGTGGTTTTAGGCCTATTCCCGGCTACCGGAACTGTGTTTAAAATCGTTTATCAGTGGTTAAGCGAACCTGCTTCAGACCGGTCGATAAAAGAAGTCTTTGGGACTTTTTACCGTCAAAATATGAAGGTGCTCAATCAGCTAGGCTATGGCTTGACGGCTGCTCTTGGAGTGGTTTTATTGGATTTGCAAATATCCAAACAGTTTATACACGTCTATCTTTTGCACTATTTTTTAGTGGCCTTATTTATTTTAGTCTTAGGGACCGCTCTTTATGTTTTTCCGATTTTTGCTCGCTATGAGCTATCGACGGTTAATTATTTGAAGCAGGCCTTTTTCTTTTTCTTTACCAATATCATCGAAACGATTGCCATGTTATTAGGTTTTTTACTGGTGGTTATCGTAGTGACTTTTTTACCGATCTTGGCAGTTGTCGCTGGTATGCCCCTCTTTTGTTTGCCGGTCAGTTGGTTTGCTTATCAAGCCATGAAAAAAGTGGAGTTGCGGAAGCTAGTGTAAGGAACGTTCTTTGTTCAATTATTTAAGCGTAGACAATGTCAGGAAAGGAACTATGAGGGGGAGAGAAAGTGAAGAAGTTTATTAATAAATGTCGCAACGGGTTGTTATTTAGGTATTTTTTTTCATATTTAGCCATCTTTTTGATTCCTTTTTTAATTTTAACCTTAGCTCTCTACTATTCCTCTGTCTTGGGGATGGAGAAGCAATTGAAAACGGCCAATTTAAATAGTTTACGACAAGTGGATACCATGCTAAATGAGCGCTTTAGCGAATTGGACAAACTATCTGATAATATTAAGTTAAATCCCAGTTTGAGTAATTTTATGTTGGAACACCCTTATTATAGTATTGAAGGACGTTCTGAATTAGGCAAATTACAAGCCAGCAACACCTTCATCAGTGAGATGTTTATTCACTATCGCAACAGTGATCATATCTATTCCAGCAATGGGACTCAGAGTTTGTCTTCTTTAACGGAAAAAAAGTACGCCCGCTTTGAATTGGATAATGCTAGTTTGGCTGCCAGTTTTGAAGAAACGATTCCGACTGTTAAAGTCAGTTACGGTAATCTTGCTGGGCAAAGTGATTCTCTTCTTCAGTATTACCGACCGCTTACCAGTGGTGGCTCGATGTATGGCACGGCTTTTTATTTTATTCAAGAGGCGGAGCTTCAGCGAATGTTAAACAATTTGATGATGGATTATACTGGCAGTGCCTTGATCATTAATCAAGAAGGCCAAATAATTAATGCCTCAGACGCCTCAATCCCCTTTAAAACCTTTGATACCTCCTTGTTAGGGAAAGAAGAAGTGGTCTTTGATAAACAAACGTACCACCTATCATCGTTAACGTCTGAATTGACGGGACTGACCTTTGTCAAAATAGTGGATGCCAAACAATTTTTACAACCACTGGCCAACATTCGCAATTTGTTTTATGTCTTAATTGCCCTCTTTTTGCTGATGGGATTTGGCTTAAGCTATATTATGGGCTTGCGGCAATACCGTCCCATTAAGCAACTGGACAATGCCTTTAAAAAAATTACGAATCAAGAAGAAAAAACAGAAGATGATGAGTTGACCTTAATCGAGCGTCGCCTGAGTCATTTTGTAACCGAACAGCAGACGTTAAATGCTGCCTTAAGTCAGCAACAGGCGTATTTGACTGATTATTTTTTTGGTAAGCTCATTGATGGCAAATTTAAAGATGAGTCTCATTTAGAGGCTAAGATGGCTGAATTATCCATTGAATTAAAGGGCAATCACTTTTATGTGATGTTGCTAGATAGTCAGTTTTCAGCCAAAATCGAAGATAATGTTAAGAAAAAGACCGTTCTTTTAAATGGATTTCCTCTAAAGATGGGCCAAACAGAGATTCATGCTGTCGAGTTGCCCTTGAAAAAACAGTTGGCATTGATTGTTGGCACTAATGTGACGGATCATCTAAAGCAAGTCAAGGAAATGAAAGAAATCTTGGATGAGCGCTTGGATGAAGATGTTCAGTTGGATGTAGGGGGTGTCTATCATCAGCTAATATATGTTAACCGTTCTTATATTGAGGCGATTTCGGCAAATGAGTTTCATCAAACCAATACGAAGGCCTCTGTGTTTTTCTATAAAGACATTATTTATTCCCAACCTCAGTTTCTTAGCATCCCTAGCGAGTTAAAAAGTAAGCTAACTCAAAGCCTTCATCAGGGGGATGAAACAGTGGTAACCGAAACCCTTCACACGATTTTTAGCCACTCGTCAATCGCCACGATGACCACCTTTGAAGCTAAGTATTATTATTTTGATGCCTTAAGCACTGTGATTAATGCCATTAGTTCATTAGGCTTTGAAGAGTTACTGGATCATTTTAATGAAATTGTGGAGTATCGCTCACCGGAAAGTCTTCGTCAGGAGTTGTTAGAATTGGCGGCAAAGTTGTGTCAAAATATGTCGGCTCGTAAGGTGGCTGAAACCACGCAGTTAGAATCGGCTATCATTGTTTATTTGAATCAACATTTTCGTTCTCATGATCTGTCCTTGGAGCAAATTGCCATTGAATTTGATTTTTCCATTTCTTATTTAAGTCGTTTTATTAAGGAAGAAACAGGGATTACGTTTTCAACATACATTCAAGAGCGACGTTTAAACTACATTAAGGATAAATTGATCAATACGGACGATGCCATCAAAGACATTGTCACCAGTGCCGGTTATTATGACGTGTCTAATTATACCCGCAAGTTTAAGAATATTGTGGGGGTGACACCTGGCCAATATCGAAAGCAAATGCAAAATGACCGCTTAAAGACCCAATCGAATTAATAAGAAAAGCCCCTTGAAAACCGTTTTAGGTTTTCAAGGGGTCTTTTATTCACTGATTTCCACAGGTATTAGGCATTGGTAATTAGTCGCTTCCACTGATAGATCAATCAGATGAGGGACTAGCTCCATGCGGTTGTTTAAGCTGTAAATCGGCCAGCTGTTCTCGGGGATTTCAATTTGAATGGTTTGTTCTTCGCCGGGATCTAGCCAGATTTTTTTGAAGGCTTTTAGCTCTTTGACTCGTGGTACGATTGGCAGTTGCCTGCGTTTAAAGTAAACTTGAACGACTTCAGCTGCCGGATACTGGCCGGTATTTTTAATGGTTAGGCTGACGGTTAGGTTCTGACTAGCAGTAGGCTGAGCTGACAGCACTTGCCGGTTAACTGTGGCTGGGCTGAGTTGGAAGCTGCTGTAAGACAAGCCGAAGCCAAATGGAAAGGCGGCTTTGCCGTCATCATCAAAATAGTTTTCTTTGTGTTGGCTGTCTTTGTAATTATAATAAATCGGTAGCTGACCACTGGAAGTTGGCATGGACATGGCTAATTTACCCGAAGGAACGCTTTTGCCGAAAAGTAGCTTGGCAATCGCCGTGCCTCCTTGTTCTCCAGGGTACCCACAATTGAGTATGGCCTGAAAGTGGTGGCTAATGGCACTAATGCTGTGTTGTCGACCTTGAATCAACAGGGCGATCATCGGTTTATTTAGGGGAGCCAGGGCTTCAATTAGCTCAATTTGAGACGAGGGCAAAGCCAGTTGACTTAAGTCGATGTTTTCTCCACAGTTCATTTGGCCTGACCCACTGAGGGCGGCGCCGTTGTCATCGAATTCGGTATTGAAATCACGGGCGCTAGAACCTCCTAGTGTTAAAATAATCACCTCGGATTGGGCCGCTAATTTAAGCGCTTTATCGATCCCTTGCGGAAGCGGACTAGTAACCTCAGAGCCTTGTTCATAGCCTAATGTGATAGTTGATTCTTGAATGGTTTCTTGTATGCCTTCTAAAACGGTTCGGCAGTTGGTTTCTTTTTTGTAAGGGGTGTAGTCTCCCAACTGATTATAAAGTTTATGGGCATTTGGTCCGATTAAGGCAATGGTTGTGGGCTGGCCTAAGTCCAATGGCAAAATGCCCTGATTTTTTAATAAAACGGTGCCTTCTTCCGCTAGTTGGACGGCTAGTTCTTGCTGCTCTTTTGGGGAGACTGTTGTGGTGGCAAACAAGCTGGGTGACTCCCTTAAAAGGCCGAGTTCTTCTTTTAATTTAAGGACTCGCAAGACGGCACGGTCAAGGGCTTCTTCTGTCAGATAGCCCTTTGTTAGAGCTTCCTCAAGATAGGGGAAAACATTGTCCCATAAACTGATATCGACACCACTAGTTAAGCCCAGAGCAGCGGCTTTGGCTGGGGAGCCCGTTAGTCGAATCAAGCCATCAAGAGCGCAGCCGTCAGACATAACCGCTCCAGTAAACTGGAGTTGCTCTCTTAAGATAGTGTTTAATAAATGGCTATTAGCGTGGCATAAGACTCCGTCGATTTCATTGTAAGCAGCCATGCAGACTTTGGCGCCTGCTTCAATGCCGGCAGCCATGGCAGGTAAATGAATTTCCCACAGCTCTCGTGGGCCGATCGACGCCGGAGCTGCGTTGTGACCACCCATGCCATCTCCTTGGGCGGCAAAGTGTTTCAGGACTGCTAAGACGTTCTCCGGTCCTACGTCCTGCCCTTGAAAACCTTTGACCGTTGCTTGGGTATAGACAGAAGCCAAGTAGGGGTCTTCGCTAAAGCCTTCTTCCGATCGTCCCCAGCGAGGGTCTCGAATAATATCCAAAGTTGAGACTAGTCCTAGATGAGCCCCTTTTATTCTCAGTTCTTGGGCAACTAATCTTTGGGAGCGTTCCAGAAGCTGAGGATTCCAAGTTTGGCCGGTGGTGATGTTTGCTGGCATGGAGGTGGCATCCAGAGCTTGATGGCCATGAGGCGCTTCCTCTGCCAGAAGGATAGGGATTTTTAAGCGAGTGTGTGTCTGAATATAGTCATTGACTAGCTTGACGTATTGTTGGGCTTCTTCTGTGGATAAGCCTGTGGTTAAATCTCGTCCTGACCAGGGATCTGAACGAAAAGCGCCGTAAAGAACACCCATACCGTCCCAGCGAGCGACTTCTTCTTTAAAGAGTTCTGTCAGTTGAATGCCTTGGTCAGTTTTCTCGAATGTTTGCCAGCCATAGAGCCGTTGGTTTAATTGGCCTACTTTTTCTTTTAAGGTCATTTCTTTTAACAGTGATTCTGCCTTCATGTGTAACGTCCTTTCTGTTGTCGGGATGATGGGGCGAAGCCGATTACGGTGAACCCTAGATAAAGCGAGTATCGCTCATGGCGGTTTCGGCAATTTTCCATTGTCCCTGTTCTTTAATTAAGGTGTGATTGGCTTCGGAAATATGATTGCGATAGTTTTTTTTCTGTTTTTGACCTGGTTGAGTCACGGTTTGTTGACTGACTTTCAGCATGATTTCCGAGGGTGTTTGTTTGACTACTTTAACCTCGAGAATGGTGTGTTCCAAGCTATAATCTTCAAAAAATTGCCCGATTTCAGTTCGGGATTCTTCCTGGGCAGTCTCGATCAAGGTGCTGACGTAGGTATCAATGTCCTTAGTTGTAGCGGCATCTAAATTCTGTTGAATCACATCGATGGCGGCAGCTATCTCGGTTTCATCGGTTATGGAGCCAATCACATCGACAGGCGTTTTTCCTAAGAGCAGGGGTTTTGGTTGGTTTAACACGCCGATGAGCAATAACCCGAATCCCACCAGCAACCATTTGTATGTTCGATTCATGTGGCAACCTCCTTTCATCTAAGTGCTACATCATCATTGTACGTCCTTTACCTAAGAGATGAAAGGGGTTTCCATGTAGTACATAGTCAGAAAAAAACACACATTGATGAAAGGGGGATTGCCCTTTATATTGAAAGTATCACGTAAGAAACGAGGGATGAGAATGTCAGAGAATCGCGGCGATATTGAATTGACTAAAGAGACAGTAGCTGTTGAAGGGACATACCCAGAAACGGCTATGTTAAAAGAACGCTTGGAGTGGTTTCAGGATTTAAAGCTGGGCGTTATCATGCATTGGGGCTTATATGCCGAGGCGGGAATCGTGGAATCTTGGCAGTTGTCAGAGGAGGATCAGTGGGCCAGAGAGCCCATCCCTTGGCGAGAGGACATGAAAGAACTGCAACGAGATTACTGGGACTTAAATAAAGTGTTTAATCCAAAGGACTTTGATCCAGTGACTTGGGCTAAGATTTGTAAAGCAGGAGGCGTTCAGTATCTCTTAGTCACGACTAAGCATCACGATGGCTTCAATATGTATGACACCCAGACAACGGATTATAAAATAGGTGGCAAGGACAGTCCTTATGAAGGTCCAGATCCTTTAAAGGCCATATTTGAGGCCTTTCGCCAGGAAGGAATCGCCGTTGGAGCTTACTATTCAAAAGCAGACTGGCATTCTCCCTATTATTGGTTACCAGATGAGTCTGTTAAGGGGCGACGAGCTAGTTATGATACCTCACGCTATCCGGAAATTTGGGGAAAATATGTGACATTTGTCCATGAGCAAATTTATGAAATCACCCATGACTATGGTGAACTAGATTTTCTGTGGTTGGATGCCGGCTGGAGTGGGCAAGGCAAAGAAGACTTGCAGATGGACAAATTTGCGGAGATTGCCAGAGAGATCCAGCCTAATTTGATTATTGTCGATCGGACAATGGGTGGGCGTCATGAAAATTACGTGACACCGGAACGGAAAATTCCCGAGCTATCAGAGTTGCCGGAAAAAGTCTGGGAAAGCAACATTCCTTTGGGAAATGACTGGGGCTTTAATCCTGATGATACCTTTAAAAGCAGTCAAGAGGTGATTGAGACCTTGGTTAAGGTAGTGGCTAGAGGAGGCAATTTAGTTTTAGGTGTTGGACCGACCCCTCAAGGAACCATAACGGATCAAGAACGTCAGATTTTAGCAGATTTGGGAAGTTGGCTGAAAATTTATGGCCAGGGGATTTATGGCACCCGTATGTTTGGGACGATGGGCAGTTGGTTAGTCACCCGCAAAGAAGACGCCTATTACGCTTTTATATCTGTGGCGGAATCTTTTCCTAAGATGGTAACTCTTGCTGAGTTGTCTCTGAATCTTTCTGAGATAGACAGAGTCATTGACATGAAAAGTGGCAAAGAGCTGAATATCGAGGGAGCCATCCAATTACCGGAAAGCTGTCCGGAGACCCTGGGTTATTATGGGATTAAACTGCTAAAAAAATGACAAGAAAGACATAGTTTGATGATGAAAAGGCTGTCATTAAGGACTTTTACCATCAGATAATCAAAGCAAATCTTACATATTGTGAAATGAGGACCAAAGGAATTATGATGAAGGAGTCGTGAATCCGATTACACAATTGGGTGAGACTGATTGCCTCAATAAAAAGCAGTACTTATGAAAGGAGTTGACAGAATGGCAGCGGAAAAACTTGGACCTGCTAGCAAAAAGAAAAATGGTGGCCTGAAACGAGTCTTGTCGAGTTGGCAATTATATGTCTTTGTATTACCAGCTTTTCTATTTTTCTTGATTTTTCATTATGGGCCGATGTACGGGGTCATTATTGCTTTTAAAGATTATATGCCTTCTTTAGGAATCTGGGACAGCCCTTGGGTAGGGTTCAAACATTTTCAACGATTTTTTGATTCTTATTACTTTTGGGAATTAATTAAGAACACCTTAGGGATTAGTTTTTATTCCTTAATTGTTGGTTTTCCCTTGCCAATTATTTTAGCCTTGGCATTGAATGAAGCCAAGGAGGGTTTTTTTAAGAAGTTTACTCAAACCGTTACTTATGCGCCGAACTTTATTTCAGTCGTCGTATTAGTCGGGATGTTGATTTCCTTTACATCACCGTCAACAGGTCTGATTAATCACTTTTTGGAATGGCTTGGCATGGAGCGAATTCCCTTTATGACCGATCCGAAATGGTTTAAACACATTTATGTCTGGTCGGGTGTTTGGCAGTCTACAGGTTGGGGATCAGTTATTTATTTAGCGGCCTTATCAGGAGTAGACACACAGCTTCATGAGGCGGCAACCGTCGATGGGGCTTCCAGGTTACAACGGATTTTCTACATTAACTTGCCGACGATTATTCCTACGATGGTCATTTTATTGATTATGAATGTGGGAAGTTTAATGGCCATGGGTCACGAGAAAATCTTATTGTTGCAGAACCCGTTGAATTTGGAAGCATCCAACGTGATTGCGACCTTTGTTTATAAGCAGGGGTTGTTGGACGGTCAATATAGTTATGCCTCAGCAGTTGGGTTATTTAATTCCGTTATTAATGCCGCCTTGTTAATCATCGTCAATAAAATATCCCGTAAAGTCAGTGAAGTTAGTCTATGGTAAAGGAGGTCACGAGATGTTAACGACAAAAACAATCAAGGAAAGTAAAACTGATAAAATATTTACAGGCGTGGTCTATGTCTTTCTTGTCTTGGCTTTAATTGTGGTGCTCTACCCGCTGTTGTACATTATTAGCGCATCAATCAGTGACCCACAGTTGGTTAATTCGGGGAAAATGTGGTTATGGCCTAAAAATATTACCTTTGAAGGGTATAAGACGATATTTGAAAATGATAGTATATGGAGAGGTTATCTAAATACCATTATTTATACAACATTAGGCACTACCATTAATTTAATTGTGACATTGCCGTGTGCCTATGCCTTGGCTCGAGTGGATTTTTACGGCAGAAAATTATTTATGAATTTTTTGATCGTGACAATGTTTATCAGTGGTGGTTTAATTCCTAGTTATTTAATCGTCAAAGGATTGGGGATGAATAATACGATTTGGGCGTTGCTTATTCCCAATGCAGCCTCTGTCTATAATATTGTGGTGACAAGAACCTTCTTCCAGTCAACGATTCCTAGAGAAATGGAAGAAGCAGCGATAATTGATGGCTGTACGGATTTTAATTTATTCTTTAAAATTGTCTTGCCCTTGTCGATGCCGATTGTCGCTGTTATGGCCTTGTTTTATGGTGTGGGACATTGGAATAGCTACTTTAGTGCGTTAATTTATTTATCGGATAAAGCACTTTATCCCTTGCAGATGGTCTTAAGAGAAATCTTAGTTCTGCAAGATCTGTCATCCTCCCAAGTCGGCAATATGTCAGCCAGTATGGCAGAGATGTTGTACAGTAAGCAACAGTTGGTTCAAGTCATTAAATACGGGGTGATGTTAGTATCGACCTTACCTATTATTGTGGCTTATCCATTTTTACAAAAATATTTTGTTAAAGGAGTTATGGTTGGTTCGCTTAAGGGCTAATCCAGCTTTTGGTAAACCATTTGTATCTTAGGAACACAAACAGATGAAAGAAAAGGAGAAACGGATCATGAAAAAAGCATTAACAGGGTTAAGCATCTTGCTCTTGTCGACGATCTTAGTCAGTTGTGGTAGTAAAGAAAGCAAGGATGAGAAAAAGCAAAGTAATGTGAAAGTGGAAGAAACAGGTTTTCCGATTACCAAAGAGAAGCTTGAGATGACCATGATGGGGCCAGGCACAGGGATGGCAGAGTGGAAAGATATGCCAACCTTAACGGAGTATGCGGATATGACTAATATTAGCTTTAAATATACTACGCCACCTTTAACGGATTTCCCAACTAAACTTAATTTGGCATTTGCCAGTGGTGATTTGCCGGATATTATCTTTGGTGCTGGTACCTCGAATTTAACCCCTGCCATGGAAGTGGATTACGGCTCTCAAGGGATTTTAGTGGCTTTAGAGGAGCTGATTCCTAAGTACGCACCTAATTTAAATAAATTAATGGAAGAAGATCCAACGATTAAACAGTCGATTACGACACCAGATGGTCATATTTATTCCTTGCCAGTTGTGTCTCGTGGAGATTCAGCGATTTGGCCTCGTGGCCCAATGTGGTACCGTGGTGACTGGTTAAAAGCGGTAGGTGTGAAAGAGTTGCCTAAAAATACCGATGAATTTTATGAGTTGCTAGTGAAATTCCGTGATGAAGACCCAAATGGAAACGGCAAAAAAGATGAAATTCCTTTGACAGATACGAAACTAGATAGTACGAGACCGTGGTTGATGGCTAGTTTTGGCATGAAAAATCAGGGGATTGAAGAGATAAATGGCAAAGTTCGTTACAGTCCTGTGACGGAAAACTACAAAGAATTTGTGACTTTTATGAACAAATTATACACAGAAGATTTATTGGACAAAGAGGTTTATTCTCAATCGGATGAACAGCGCAAAGCCAAAGGTCAAAATAATGTCTTAGGTGTTTTCCCAGACTGGTTCTCTTTCTTCACAACGGGCCAGACCGAAGAAGAAGCCTTAGCCAATCCAATGTTTTATCCTCTCTCAAGTGACATTAGTAAAGAGACCGTTGTCCCTGGTAGTCCTCGACTAGTCCGTGGTGCCTTTGCGATTACTAAAAATAATCCAAGCCCAGAAGCCTCTTTACGTTGGGTTGATTACTTCTTCACGGAAGAAGGGTATCAATTCCTTAATCAAGGGCCAGAAGGGGAATTATGGGAATACGCGGAAAATGATAAGGGTGAAAAAGTGCGGGTCTATGCTGAAGGCGTCGACGTTACGAAGACCGAAGAAAAACGTGGCACAATCACACCGGCATACGGCATTGCCGCACCAGCTTTAGATATGACGATTCCCTCACCTAAAGTGAATGCCAATGATCCAGATCAAAAACCTTTTGAATTATTTATTAAAGAAGAAACAGAAGCAAAAATCGTGCCTTTCGCAGAAGTGCCTTATCCGTTAGTCTACTTGTCAAAAGAAGAACAGGATAAAGTAAGTGCCGTGGAAGTGGACTTGAAAACCTATGTGGAGCAGATGGAAGCGAAATTTATTACTGGCGTGGAACCAATTGCCAATTGGGATAAATACGTGGAAACCATTGAATCAATGGGTTTAAAAGAGTATGTTTCGGTTTACCAATCAGCTTACGACACGTGGGCCAAAGCTAAGTAGTAGGTTATTTAGGCAAACAGTTATGAAAATTAAAGGAAGTGGGACCTCTGTCTCACTCCTTTTTAAATTAAGCTAAGGAGCTCAGTAAGATGAAAACACTTTATTTGATCCATCATTCCCATACAGATATTGGCTATACGGATCGTCAGGAAAAAATCAGTCGTTATCACCGGCATTATATTAAAGAAGTGATTGGTGTACTTGATCAAATAGAAGCAGGTGAGAAGGCGGAATGGTCTGGTTATAATTACACCTGTGAAAATTATTGGCAAGTGGAACAATTTTTAGCACACAGTACGGCAGCAGAGCGGGAAACGTTTAATGAGTACGTCAAAAAAGGGGCCATCGATATTTCCTTGACCTATTTAAATGTGAATGATCTAGTGGACCGTGATAGTTTACAAGAAAAGTTTGTCGAGGCAAAAGCTTACGGGGATCAGTTGGGCGTTAGCTTAAATTCTGCTATGACAGCTGATATTAACGGAGCCTCTTGGGGTTATGGAGAAGCGATGGCGGAGACGGGGATTGAAAACTTTTTTAGCAATACGCATACTCATCATGGAATGTTCCCTCTGTATCAGAAGCAAGTGCCTTTTTGGTGGGAGATGCCAAAGGGTGAAAAAATTCTGGTGTGGAGTGGCGATCATTATCAAATTGGCAATGATTTCTTCTTGATTCCCAATAGCGATCAAAGTCAGCAGTACGGCTTGGACGGTTATACAAAAGCCGAAGAGGAGCGCCAATTTGCTTTAACGGAAGAGCGGGTGGCTGATTTATTCCAGCGTCTAGCAGAGGAAGACTATCCCTATGATTTTATTCCCCAAATGATTTCCGGCATTGTGACCGACAATGCGCCGCCAAATCCGCGGATGATGGAAGGGATTCATCGTTGGAATCAGGTCCATGGTCAAGAGGTTGAGATAAGATTGGTGACCTTAAATCAATTTTTCAAGGAGTTACGCCAAAAAGAGCTATCATTTCCAACTTATCGTGGTGATTGGCCGGATTGGTGGGCTGATGGAGTGGGAACGACGCCAGCCGCTACTAAATTATACCGTGATGCCCAACGGAAACGCCGCCTTGCTAAGAAGCTGGCTCCGAAAAAAGGCAGTCGCTTTTTAGCAGAAGGGGAAGAGGCCTTGCTGATGTACGCGGAACACACATGGAGTTACCATTCGTCTACGGCTGAGCCATGGGACTCCAATGTGAACGAGCTGGATTTTCGGAAAAGCGCTTATTCGGCGAATGGTCACCGCTTGATTTCGGAACATCTTGATGATGTTTTAGAGGAGCGAGGGGAAGAGCCTTTACAAATGAACCGTCAAAGTTATTTTAAAGTCATCAATCCTCATGAAACATCTCTTAGTGATGTGGGGCGGATCTACATGAAACACTGGCAGACCGTAGATGATTCGTATTATGCCGGTGCCAAGGAAGACTTTGCCGAGTTAGTTGATTGTCGGACAGGAGAGGTAATTCCCAGTCAAACGCGGGAAACATCTAAGGGCAAAGAAGTGGCATTTTTGATCTCTCTGGAACCAAAGGAAGAACGTTTGGTCCAATTGAGACGAGTCATCAAGCCTAATCGTTACCCTAAATTTCTTAACCAGGCTGCTGTGGCAGCTGATTCGATTGCCGATTTGGTCTCACACAAAGGGTATCACAATTCAGTGACGAGTCATCAAGTTGAGACGGCTTATTTTATCTTGCAGTTTGATTCTGACAAAGGGCTTAAAAGTCTCTGGGATAAACAAAGCAATCGTGAACTAGTATCTCCTGATGGGGTTCATGGGCCATTTCAAGGGGTCTATGAAAAAACCCCTATTCGCACAGACCCTTGTACCGAAAGACGGCGAATGGGCCGCAATCGCAAAGGTCGAATTGCGGAGCGCCATGCTGCTCGCTTAGTTTTTGTGGAAGTGGTTGCCGACGGGGCGGTTTTTGCCACCATAAAACTGGATTATCAGTTAGAGGGAACTCAGCTGTATAGTGTGTTTTACAACGTCTATAAAAATAGTCCTAAGATTGAAGTTAGCGTGCGCGTTCAGAAGGACAATGAGTGGGCGCCAGAAAGTCTTTATGTGCCACTACCATTCAGCTATGGTGAAGAATCAGAGCTCTTTATTGAAAAAGCGGAGGTGTTGGTTAGACCAGCGATTGATCAGTTACCTGGCACAAACATCGATTTTTATATGCATGATACGGGCTTGGTTTATACCGATGGGACAGGGGGCATCATCATTGGCATAAAAGATACCCCTTTGATAACTTTGGGAGACTTAGAGCATCATGATATAGAGTTAGCTAGCGAAAGGACTCAGTCGAAAAATAAGGCTGATGTTTACGCTTGGGTGATGAACAATATTTGGGAAACTAACTTTAAGGTAGACTTGGCTGGTTTTTATGAGTTTGCTTTTGATGTGGTAAGCGTGAGAGGTGAACAAAGCCCTGAGGACTTGGTGGTGCTGGCCCATGAAGTGGATGAAGGGATTGTGACCATTGCCTATAATCCGCGTGATGAGGAAATTGCTACTGGCATTCTTGGTAATTAGTTTTTGTTCTTGGGGAAAAGCTTCACGCTGATTCTGGCGTGAAGCTTTTTTGAGAAGAGGGGTGATAAGAGATTATTTTTTGAAATGGTGTTTACAACATAGTATATACTAGTTATAATCGAGTATAATAACAGAATTGAAAGGGGTTTACTACATGTCATTTGGAATGATTGCAACTTGGCGAATGGCCTATGAAGGGGTTGTGAAAATGACAGCAGAATTAGCAAAAGGTGTGACTGCTAATCAAGCACTTGTCGAAGCGATTAAAATGGTGGAAGATTATCCCTATTATAAATCAGTGGGGTTTGGCGGTTTGCCAAATGAAGAGGGGCAATTAGAGTTAGATGCGGCTTTTATGGATGGGGATACCTTGGATATCGGTGCTGTAGCAGGGATTCAGGAGACTAAAAACCCGATTGTTGTGGCTGAAGCCTTAAGTCACGAACGATTCAATTCGTTTTTAGTTGGTTTAGGTGCGACTAAATACGCGAAGGAACAGGGCTTTGAGCAACAAGAGATGGTCACAGAGCGTGCGAAGCGTCTCTGGGAATTACGATTAGAAGAGGTTCAAAAAAATAATTTAAGTCCATATGATGGTCATGATACAGTTGGAATGATTTCTTTGGATCAAGCAGGGAAGATGGTGGCGGGGACCTCTAGTAGCGGCTTATTTATGAAGAAAAGAGGACGTGTCGGTGATTCCCCTTTATCTGGTTCTGGTTTTTATGTGGACAGTCAGATTGGAGGGGCCACAGCGACAGGTTTAGGAGAAGATTTAATGAAGGGCTGTTTGAGTTACGAGACGGTACGCTTAATGGGAGAAGGACTCTCACCTCAAGCAGCCGTGGATCAAGCTGTTTATCGTTTTAATGATAAGTTGGTTGAACGGAAGAGCAAAGCCGGAGCTTTGTCATTAGTGTGTATGAATCCTCAAGGTCAGTGGGGGATTGCCACCAATGTGGAATTTTCGTTTGTAGTAGCCACAGAGACAGAAGCCCCAGAAGTTTATATTGCTAGACCAGAAGGCAATCGGACTGAGATAGTGGTAGCCACTAAAGAGTGGTTAAAGGCGTATGATTTGCGAATTAAAAAGCCTTTGAGTTAGTCGGATAGCAAGCCGGGACATAAAGTCGTGAGATTGAAGCGTAAAGCCTTAACTCTCTGCGATGTCCCTTATTTCTAAGACAATAAATTGGCAAGAATAACGGCAGCAAATAAAGATAAGGGACACTACACTTCGTTCCGATCGCATCAATCGCTAAACGCTAAAGCCTTAAGCCGTGACGGTCGAAGAGAGCAGACTTTTGGAGCGCGTCTATTGTACAATGTACGTAAAAATATCGGAGGGTGGGACAATTGTCCCACCCCCTTCAGATGATCAATAGTGACAGCCGGTTAGGCATTATGTTAAGGAGGATGAAATGAAAACGATTAAACAAAGGCAGGTCCATTTGGATTTTCATACGAGTGAGTATATTGAGGGGATAGGGAAAGCCTTCGACAAAGAAGTGTTCGCGAGTACTTTAGAGAAAGCGGCGGTTAATTCGATTACCTGTTTTGCTCGTTGTCATCACGGTTGGCTTTATTACCCGTCTAAATTACAGCCAGAGATGATTCACCCTCATTTGGCGAATCATAGCTTATTATTGGAGCAAATTGAGGCCTGTCACAGCCGAAGAATTGATGTACCGATTTACACAACGGTCCAATGGGACGGCTACTTGGCCCGTCAACATCCTGAGTGGTTGTGCCTGGATGGCCAAAGAGACTTTATCAACAGTCAAGGAATACCGGAGCCTCATTTTTATTACAGTTTGTGTTTGAATAGCGGCTATCGTGACTACTTTAAAGCTCATTTGCTGGATATCATCGATGTGGTGGGGGAAGAACAGATTGATGGGATTTTCATGGATATTTTATTCCGAGTGGCTTGTGATTGTCAACATTGCCAAAAAGAGATGAAAGGCAAAGGGATTGACCATTTCAGTGAAATAAATCGGTTGGCTTATTCAGAAATCATGTTAAATGAGTTTAAATCAGAAGTCACGGAATTGATTCGCCAAAGGGCACCCAAGGCCACGATTTTTTATAACGGTTCCCATGTGGGGTTTGCAGATAAACAAAACGTCGATGCTTATAGTCATTTAGAATTGGAAAGTTTGCCTAGTGGTGGGTGGGGTTACGATCACTTCCCAATTACCATGCGATATGCCCGTAATCTAGGGAAAGAAGTGATCGGTATGACAGGTAAATTCCACACATATTGGGGGGATTTCCATTCCTTGAAAAACCAAGAGGCGTTGGAGTTTGAGTGCTTTAATATGCTGGCTTTAGGAGCTGGTTGTTCCGTTGGCGACCAGTTACATCCAGATGGTGAGCTATCGCCAGGGGCTTATAGCTTAATAGGCAATGTCTATCGACAGGTGGCTATGATGGAGGAGGCTTGTCAGTCAGCAGCTATTCCAGAAGTGGAAATTGGCGTGATGACACCTGAGGAAACCTGGGTGGCAGGTGGGCATAGTTTGCGGATTGATCCAAGCTTGATTGGGGTGAACCGAATGTTGCAAGAGTTGAATTATCAATTTGATATTATTGACAGTCAAATGGACTTTAGCCGCTATAAGGTGTTAATTTTACCAGATGTGATTGGCTACAGTCCCCAGCTACAAGAGAAGCTAAATGCTTATACGGAAAATGGTGGCGCGGTGATTGGCAGTTATCATTCTTTACTTGATGAGGACCATGCCCAGAATGATTGGTACGGCCTTGATTTTCTAGGGGAAGGGGATTTTGAGCGTGATTTTATCATGCCCAATGAGCGGATTGGCAAAGAGTTGCCAAAGGAAGAGTTTGTGATGTATCTAAAACCTGCTAAGGTGAAGGTGACAAGTGGGGATGTGCTCCTTGAGTCGGTAAGGGCTTATTTTAATCGAGAAGGAGAGACCTTTTGTTCTCACCAACATGCACCATCAAGGAGACAAGCTGGGGCTCCGGCGGCAACGATAAATGGTAAGGTTGTTTATTTTGCTCATCCAGTGTTTAACATTTATCGAAAGAACGCTCCTCGATGGGTTAAGGAGCTAGTGAAGGATGTTTTAAGTGAGTTAATTCCGCATAAATTATTAAGGCACAATGGACCAAACACCTTGCTGACGACGGTTAACCGATCAGAGGATGGGAGGCAACATCTGATCCATGGGCTTCATTATATAACGCAAAAAAATTCGGAAGAGATTTACACGGTTGATGGAATTATTCCTCTGTATCAGATAGAAATCAAGTTGTTAATTGGATGTCAAAAGGTGGCGAGGGTGACGGATGTTGTGACAAAGGAAAGTCTTCCATATCGCATAGAAGGAAATTATGTGGTAGTTGAAATCGAAAAAATAATGGGACACAAGTTAATTGAGGTTGTGACGGATTGAAAGGAAAGAACACAGTTCCCAGTAAAATAGGGGTGCCCTGGCTTAAGGCGTGATCGTCTTTATAGAAGGGTTAGCCAAAGGAAAGGTGAAAATAGAAATACCAACTATTACATACCTATTAGCAGATGATTTAGGGGATGACGCTAGCAATCTTGCTGAAGGTAGCCAATACAGGTTGGGATTCTTGGAAAGAGCTGGAAACTATTGTTGATTTCTCGTTTCCATAATCAGTTATTTGAGAAAAATTAACTATGGAGGTGCTGTGTTAATGTATCTAGTCATCGATATCGGTGGTAGTAGTGTGAAAAGTGCCATCTGGCATCAGGGAGAGCTGCTGGAACAAGAGCAGTTTCCTTCAGGGGGTGATTGGGAGGAGATGCTAGGGCAGATAATCGCCTTAAAGGAAAGAAAAAGTCAGTTTTACCGATTAGAGGCAGTTAGCTTTAGTTTACCTGGAATTGTTAACGAAGCAACGGGTGTTCTTGAAGGGGCCAGTTCTTTGGCATATTTACATGGCTTTGCTTTTCGGGAGGTCATGTCCAAGGCATTGGACTTGCCTGTTTATATGGAAAATGATGCTAATTGCGCCGCCTTGGCTGAACAGCGTTATGGTGTGGCAAAAAAGAAACAAAATGTGCTATTTGTTGTGATTGGAACGGGGATTGGTGGTACAATTATCAGCGATGGCCAGATTCGCAGAGGGCATCATTTATTTGGTGGTGAATTTGGCATGATGTTAATTAATGGCCACGATGAATGGGCGATTTTAGGATCTGCCGTTCATATGGCCCGAAAAGTTTCGCTAGCCAAAGGATTGTCTGAGCCTCTTAGTGGTCAGGAAATCTTTAGATTAGCTGATGAAGGTGACCAATTGGCCTGTGAAGCGGTGGAAGAACTCTATCATTATTTGGCTTTAGGAATATATAATTTACAGTACATCATTGATCCGGAGATGATCGTCCTCGGTGGAGGGATTTCTGCCAAAGCGGGCTTGATTGAAAATATCCAGCGGCATTTGGCTTTAATTATGGACTACGGGCAGCGTTCACCTTTATTTCCTAAACTTGCGTTATGTAAATTTGGCAATGAGGCTAACTTAATTGGCGCGGCAATTACAGCGATGGAGGTATCGCAATAAAGTGGACAAGGAAGGGACGAGAGTGATGGCAAAAAAATTAAGTGTCTATGAAGATGTGGCGGCAGAATTAATGGCCCGAATCAAGGATGGGTTTTACAGTTTGGCACAAAAGCTACCATCAGAATACGATTTAGCCAAAGATTTTGGGGTTAGCCGACTAACGATTCGAAAGGCCATTGATTCCTTAGTCTCAAGAAATAAATTAATGAAATATAAAGGCAAGGGGACTTATATTATTTCCCAGCAAAAAATTCAAAGTGGGTCTTTTGGTTTACAAGGATTCACTGAAGTGGCCGAGAGTCGTGGTATGAAACCTCAGACTCGAGTGATTGACTTTGTCGACGAGCATCTGCCTACTGAGGGAATTCGGATCCAACTGTCATTGAAAGAAGATGAGACGGTTTATTATATTACCCGTTTGCGTCTAGCAGATGACGAGCCTTTGGTTATTGAGGAATTGACCATTCCCACACGATATTTGCCGAATGTTAGCCAAAGTGATATTGAATCTAAGTCAATCTTTTCATTGATTGAAAAGGTGGTGGATATTGGGTATTCCCATCAGGAAGTGGGAGCGGAAGTGGTCAATCACGTGCAGAGTGAGCTGTTGGGCATTCCTCTTGGGGCGCCTATTTTGCAAGTGAATTCAATGACTTTTTCGATTACCAGTGTGCCAATTTTACTGGATGCTTCTTATTATCGAGCAGACAAGTACACGTTTAAGACAATCTTACAACGAAAACATGATTAAGAGGGGATTTGAGATGAGGGAGAAACGTAGCGAAATAAAGGAAAAAGTGGCCTCACTTGAAACAGACTTTTTAAGAGCCTTGAGACGGGTGATGAGGATTCCTAGTGTAAAGGGGATTGAGGAGAATGAGGCGCCTTTTGGCTTATATCCAAAGCTGGCTCTTTTAGAAGCGCTGGAAATTGGCTGCGAATTAGGCTTTGAGACGAAATTAGTTAATAATGCCATGGGTTATGTCCAATATGGGACGGATGAAGAGTATGTTGGCGTTGTGGGGCATCTTGATGTTGTGGCTGCTGGAAGTGGCTGGACCCATGATCCCTTTGATTTGACGATTGTTGATCAGATCGCCTATGGGCGTGGTGTCTTAGATAATAAAGGTCCGGTGATGAGCACGCTGTTTGCTCTATATGCCTTAAAGGAGTTGCAGATACCCTTGAGTCGGAGTATTCGAATTATCTTTGGTAGTGACGAAGAGAGTGGTTCCGCAGATGTTCCACTTTACTTGGCAGAAGAAGCAGCCCCTGTTTATGGGTTTACACCGGATTGTAAATATCCGGCTGTTTATGGGGAACGGGGGATTGTCGGTGTAGAGATTCGAACGATTTTTGCTGAAGGAGAGCTAGAGGTAATTCTTTCAGTCTCCGGAAATTTTGATCCCAGTGCCATTCCTGATAGTCTTACCCTGATATTAGCAAGTGGTCAGATTCAAGCAAGGGGAAAGCGGGCCCCCAGTAATGCGCCAGAATTAGGGGTGAATGCGATTACCTTATTGGGTCAGTTAATTAGCTCAGACCAGTTGTCTGAGCCTTCGTTATTGGCTTATTTCCACTGGCTAGGAACGCTTCACGACCAGCATGATGGCAAGAGTCTGGGCATTGATTTTGCGGATCAAGATTCAGGAAGATTGCAGTTGTCACCGGTGTCTCTAGAAAGACATGGGTCAGAGTTGGTCCTTAGTTTGTCGATTCGTTACCCGATTTCGGTAACGGAGGAGCAATTGTTAAAGCAACTAGAGAGGCAGTTGCCAGCAGCCAGCTATTTGAGAGTGACTCGAAGCCTACCGTCGACGGTTTTTCCAAAGGATCATCCGATGTTGCAGGTGATGCAGGAAGTCTACGAACAAGTAAGGGGAGAAGATGGGACACCTGTTACCACAACTGGTGCGACATATGCTCGTCGTATGCCAAATATCGTTGCCTTTGGTCCATCTTTTCCTGGCCAAAAAGGGATTGCTCATAATAAAGATGAGTATATGTCGGTGGCGGATTTAATGAGTAACATGGAAATTTATGCGCTGACCTTAGCTGAGTTAGCTAAGTAATCAAAAAGCAGCTTCTCGAGAAGCTGCTTTTTTTTATTACAACTACCTTTTATCGGGTTCTTTTGACGGATTTAGTTCTTATAATATAAGTATTTATGAATATTTCGCTTAAAACATTTTCAAACGGCGTTAAAACCAGTATAATGGTTAGAGTATGGGGAAAAATATAAAATCAGTTTAGCTTGAAAACTCTGGAGGAGTTAGAACGACTGAACGCGGTGGGGTCAGTTAGTCAATGCTTTAAGCTATTCAGTAAGGATGTTACAACAATGAATGAACAATTAATAAAGCTCGTCAAGCACAAGTATCAAGTTGAATTTACCGATCCAACACTATTGGAGCAAGCTTTCACTCATTCATCTTATGTCAATGAGCATCGATATTTGCAATTAGCGGATAACGAACGTTTGGAGTTTTTAGGAGATGCCGTTTTAGAGTTAATCGTGTCAGAGTTTCTGTTTGGTTTTTATACGAAACTACCAGAAGGCAAGTTAACCAAGATGCGAGCAGCGATCGTCTGTGAGGAAAGTCTCGCAAAATTCGCGAAAGAATGCGAATTTGATCAGTATATTCGTTTAGGAAAAGGGGAAGAAAACTCAAATGGTCGGAAACGTCCGTCATTATTGTGTGATTTATTCGAAGCCTTTTTGGGTGCGTTATACTTGGATCAAGGCTTAGCTGAAGTTGAAAAATTTGTGGCTAAAGTTGTTTTTCCTAAAATTAAATCTGGTGCTTTTTCACATGAGATGGATCATAAGACCGCTCTGCAAGAAATACTGCAACGGAATGGTGATATCGACATTGAATACCGCTTAGTCCACGAAGAAGGGCCAGCTCATGATCGGCAGTTTTCAGTTGAGGTCAGTGTTGGTGGCAAGGTGATTGGAACGGGGATTGGCAAATCCAAAAAAATGGCGGAACAACGGGCAGCCGAGTTCGCCATTATGAATATTAAGAAATAACAATCAGCTGGACAGGTGAGGCAGTTTCCCATCGGTTCAGCTGGCTTTAGTTTGAAGAAGGGGGCCTTGGATTCGTGTATTTAAAGAAAATCGAAATTGCGGGGTTTAAGTCCTTTGCTGAGCGGACGGTGATTGAGTTCGATCGTGGCTTAACGGCTGTTGTTGGGCCAAATGGTAGCGGCAAGAGTAATATAACGGAAGCGATTCGTTGGGTGCTAGGAGAGCAGTCGGCCAAAAGTTTGCGTGGTGGCAAGATGCCGGATGTTATTTTTGCGGGGACGACTAAGCGGAAGCCTTTGAACATTGCTGAGGTGACGGTGGTATTGGACAATGAACAACGTTTTTTACCACTTGATTTCAGTGAAGTCAGTGTGACTCGCCGTCTTAAGCGGACGGGTGAAAGTGATTTTTATATTAACAAGCAAAGTTGTCGTTTAAAGGACATTATCGATCTCTTTATGGATTCTGGTTTAGGGAAAGAATCTTTTTCGATTATCTCTCAGGGTAAGGTTGAAGCGATTTTTAATAGTAAACCAGAAGATCGTCGAGGTATTTTTGAAGAGGCGGCCGGTGTCTTAAAATACAAGCAGCGTAAACGACAAGCCGAACAAAAATTATTTGAAACGGAAGATAATTTGAATCGGGTTCAGGATATTATTTATGAGTTGGAAGGTCAGTTGGAACCTTTAGGTGAGCAGAGCCATATCGCCAAGAAATACTTGCAACTGCGAGAGCAATTAACGTCGATTGATGTGAGTGTCACCGTTCATGAAATTGATCAGTTAAAGGATGAATGGCAACTTCGTGAGGTTGAATTAACCGAGGTTAACCAAACCTTGGAAAGTGTCAGTGCTTCGATAGGTGATTTTGAACGGACGCTGATCAATTTGCGAGATAAGCGAACACGTTTAGATGAAAAACTCGACTTGGAGCAACAGCATTTACTGTCTGTCACGGAAGCTTATGAACAAGCAGAGGGTCAGAAAAATGTCTTGGTGGAGCGTTCTAAAAATACTGAAAAAACCACTAGCGAATACGATCAGACCTTGCAAAGTGTTCAGGCCAAGATTCTTGGGTTTGAAGCAGAAAAAGCCAGTTTGACGGAAGAGTTAAGCAAAAAAGAAAGTAAAAAAGCAGAATTAGTTGCTACAGTCAACGAATTGACTGCCTTAGTGGAAACTTACAGCAAATCAGCTAAAGAGCGTTTGGCAGAGCTTCGTAGTGAGTACGTGGAGTTAATGCAAAATCAAGCGAATACTAGCAATGATTTGAAGCATCTGGATAAACAGTATCAACAAGAGAGTACCAAAAATCAAGTGGCCATCGATCAGCATCAGCAGTTAATTGAGCAACAAGCGCAATTGAGTGAGCGTGAGGAAGCGGGCCGCTTGCAGTTAGAGACCCACACGACAGCTTTAGAGCGTTTGCGTCGCGAGTATACGGCCGCCCAAAAGTTAGCACATAGTTCCAAGCAAGACCTAGGTTTAAAAGAAAAGCAAATGTACGATGCAATGGGGATTTTACAGCAGGCGAAAGCCCGTCAAAAAAGTCTTCAAGAGTTGCAGGAAAACTATGCTGGTTTCTATCAAGGGGTCCGAGCAGTTTTAAAGGCCAAAGATGAGTTATCCGGATTAGTCGGTGCAGTAGCTGAGTTAATAACGGTTCCTCAAGAATTGGCTTTAGGAATTGAAACGGCTTTAGGTGGCGCCGCTCAAAACGTCATTGTTGAGGATGAAGGAGCAGGTCGCAGTGCTATTGCTTATTTAAAAAATAAACGATTGGGGCGGGCGACTTTTCTGCCTTTAACCACAATCAAGCCTCGTACGATGAACAGTACCGTTCGTCAAGACTTAAAGGGAACGACTGGATTTATTGGGATTGCTAGTGAGTTGGTCACCTATGAACCACGGATCAAAAATGTAGTGGAAAATCTTTTAGGTGTTACGATTTTAGCTCGCGACTTAACCAGCGCCAACCAAATTGCTAAGCAGGTTCGTTATCAGTTCCGAGTGGTTTCTCTCGAAGGTGATGTTATGAATCCAGGAGGGTCCATGACCGGTGGGGCCACTCGCAAAGGCAATCAGGGAAATCTGTTTGCCCAAGCGGGAGAGTTGCAGACTTTAACGGAGCAGGTAGCCAAGATGTCCGCTGAATTAGTTAAGCGTGAAGCGATTGTTCGTCAGTTAAAAGAAGAAGTGGCGGATGCCGATATTCAGTTGGAGCAATTGCGTGAAGCAGGAGAAAAAGCCCGTATTAAGGAACAGGAATTAAAAAATAATATCGACATGCTGGAGGCGGAGCGTAAACAATTAACCCGTGAGCAGCAAGCCTTTGAAAATGACTCTCAGGGATTAACTAATTTTTTGGCGGATTATGAAGAGCAAAAGACAGCTTTAGAAGCTCAGATGGCGGCGATTCAAGAATCTCGTCGGCAATTAGATGAGGAAATGAATCAAACGGATGCACAGGAAGCAATTAATACGACCTTACGTGAGGAAGCCCAAGAGAAGTTGAAAAATCGTCAGTCTCGTGTCGCAGTTGTTTCGGAGCAGATGGTTCATTCGCAACAACTAATAGCCGACAAAGACAACCAGTTGCAAGAAGCTCAGGCAGAAGCTGCTAAATTAGCGGAACAAATCCGTTCTTTAACAGATGCTAGTTCAAATCATGCAGAGTCTCAGGAATCGATTCAGGGACGGATGGCGGAATTAAGTGAACGCAAAACTAGCTTGCAAGCTCTTTTAGTCAGTTTAAAAGACGAACGTGAAAGTGTTCATCAAAAGATTGCTGAGTTAGATGCAGATTTAATCACGGCTAACAAAACTCAACAGGAGCTGTTGGGGAAAAAAGCGAAGGCTGAAGTGGTTAAAAGTCGTTCGGAAGTGGGCATGGATAATGCTTTGCAACACTTACAGGAAGATTATAGTTTAACTTATGAAGCAGGCAAAGAGCTTTATCCCTTAGAAGTGGCATTTGAAGAAGCTAAAGGTAAAATCCGCAGCTTAAAACGGGAAATTGATAGCTTAGGACCTGTTAACATGGGAGCCATCGAGCAGTATGAAACAGTGAATGAGCGCTACACTTTCTTGGTGACCCAGCGGGATGATTTATTAGATGCCAAAGAGAGCTTATTTGAGACGATGACTGAAATGGATGATATTGTCAAAGAGAAGTTTGAAGAAGTCTTTTCGGCTATTCGTGAAAAATTCAGACTTGTTTTTCCTAATATGTTTGGTGGTGGTCATGCAGACTTACGTTTGACAGACCCGACAGACTTATTAAATACTGGGATTGAAATTGTGGCTCAGCCTCCAGGCAAAAAACTACAAAGCTTGAGCTTGTTATCGGGTGGCGAGCGTGCCTTAACGGCGATTGCCTTACTATTCTCGATTATTCAAGTGCGTCCAGTGCCCTTCTGTGTGCTGGATGAAGTTGAGGCGGCTCTTGATGAGGCCAATGTGGCTCGTTTTGGTCAGTATTTAAGTCATTTTGAGGATGACACTCAGTTTATCGTGATCACTCATAGAAAAGGGACGATGGAAGCAGCCGATGTTTTGTACGGTGTGACCATGCAAGAGTCTGGTGTATCGAAAATTGTCTCTGTTCGCTTGGAAGAAATTAACGAGCGTGGTGACATTGAAATCGAGACGACAGCTTAATGAATTTAGTTGAATTAGTCAACTAAAAAAGAGAGGAAGTTGCTGACATGATTAAATTAATTGCCATTGATTTAGATGGGACATTATTAAGGGATGATAAACAGATTTCGGCTCGTAATATTGAGACCTTGCAACAGGCGAAAGCTCAAGGGGTGAAAGTGGTTCTGTGTACGGGACGTCCGTTAAATTCGGTTGTGGGACACTTGGAAACACTGGGGCTAACAGAACCGGGCGATTATGCGGTGACCTTTAACGGCGGATTGGTTCAAAAAAATGATACTGGTGAGATCCTATCGAAAGATATTATGAGCTTTGAAGATGTGGAGACGATTTACGGATTGACTCACGAGTTGGCGTTACCTCTAGATGTGGTTTCCAATGATACGGTCTATCGTATTCAGCCTCAACCAGTGGCCTATCCGTCCCTCTATCATCAACTGAACTCTATTTTGGCATTTGAAGACCGAACATTAGCAGACTTACCTCAAAATCGTGATTTTAACAAAATGGTTTGTGCGATTGAAGGGGATTATTTGGAACAGCAACTGCCGAAAATCCCAGCTAGTTTTCATGAACGTTACAATATTGTTCGCTCTGGTGAACGACTGTTTGAATTTTTAAACAAGCATGTGACGAAAGCCAATGGCTTAGTGAAGTTAGGGCAGATATTGGGAATTGACGCCAGTGAGATGATGGCTTTAGGTGATGAAGAAAACGATTTGTCCATGATTGAATATGCTGGCTTAGGCGTCGCTATGGCCAACGGGTCAGCTGCAATCAAAGAAATGGCTCAGCATATTACAGATTCCAATGAAGAAGACGGCGTCGCCAAAGCCGTTGAGAAATTTGTGTTAAATGGAAAGCCATAAATAATGACAACCAGTAGTGGCTGATAGACTAAGGGTTGAGTTAAAGAACACGAACAATAAGCAGTAAAACGGATTGTCGCGATTTATAGAACAATCGTAGAAGGAGGGGAAATCGTTTGGGATTTTTTGATAAAATAAAAAGAGCATTTACTGGCGAACAAGAGGAAACAGTGGAAGAAGTCGTTGAAACTGATGTGGAGCAAGATGAATCAGATGAGCAGGCTGTTGTGGTGGCTGACACCGATGGACTAGGCGAAGGGCCAGAAGCTAGTGAAGATGAAGGGGAAATAATACCGGATGTCATTGAAGCAGAAGTGAAGCCGGCGGATGTGATGCCTGAAGTGGAGACGACAACTGAAGAGATTGAAGCGGAAGTCGAACCAGTTGAACTAACAGAACCGATTGCGGTTGTGGAAGTGGCTCCTGTGGCACCTGAAGAGGTTCCAGAGCCAGTGGAAGCAATTGAAGAAGTGGCGGAAGTAGAGGTCTCAGCAGAATCAGAAGCCGCTCAGAAAATGGATAAGGGGTTGAAAAAAACCCGTCGAACGTTCTCACAAGTCTTAAATGAATTAATGGCTAATTTCCGTAGTGTTGATGAAGAATTTTTCGAAGACCTTGAGGAAACATTGATTACAGCAGATGTTGGGTTTGAAACTAGCATGCGAATTACAGATGAGTTGCGTAAAGAAGTTAAATTGCGTAATGCTAAAAAGAACAGCGACGTTCAAAAGGCGATTGTTGAGAAGATGGTCGAGATATACGAAGAAAACAGCGAAGGCGAAAATAACCAGTTGAATATTCAACAAGGGTTAACAGTTATGTTATTCGTTGGCGTTAATGGTGTGGGGAAAACCACGAGTATCGGAAAACTTGCCAATCAGTATCGTTTAGCAGGTAAAAAAGTTCTGTTGGCGGCGGCGGATACCTTTAGAGCTGGGGCGATTGACCAATTAGTTGTTTGGGGTGAGCGCGCGCAGGTTGAAGTAGTTCGTGGCAATGCTGGAGGCGATCCTGCTGCTGTTGTTTACGACGCAGTGGAGAAAGCCAAGGCTCAGAATGCGGATATCTTATTAGTGGATACTGCAGGTCGTTTGCAAAACAAGGTGAACTTGATGAACGAGCTGGAGAAAATCAAACGAATCATTCAGCGGGAGATTCCAGATGGACCTCATGAAGTTATGCTGGTAGTCGATGCAACCACGGGGCAAAATGCCATGGTTCAAGCGAAACAGTTTAAAGAAACCACGGATGTGACGGGATTAGTTTTGACTAAATTAGATGGGACTGCCAAAGGTGGTATGGTTTTGGCGATTCGCAATGAGTTGCACATTCCTGTTAAACTTGTTGGTTTAGGTGAAGGGATTGACGATTTGCAACCCTTTAATCCGAATGACTTTATCAATGGCATGTTTAAGGAATTATTGGAAGACAATTAGGGAACAGCAAGTACAGTGAGTGACATCATTGTACTTGCTGTTTTTTTTTAGCTTAATAGAGTAATTCAAAATCGTAGTTATGGGCGCTTTCCAGATAGTCGATACTTGGCTCGGTATTGGTAATGAGGACATCGATATGCCGATAGTTTGATAGATTAAAAAAGTGTGGTGAGTCGAATTTTGTTTCATCACAGAGAAGGATGGATTGTTTGGCGTTGGCCATCAGATGTTGTTTGAAAAGGGCCTGGTTTAAGCTAGCCTCGTAAGTGCCCTCAGAATCGATTCCGCGACATGACAAGAAGCATAGGTCGGCTTTAAAGTTAGTTAAAAAATTACTAGCCAATTCACCGACGATTGAGGTAGAATTGGTTTTGAGTTCACCACCAGGTAGGTAGACTTTAACATTGTCCATGGAGCTTAAACTGATGGCGTTACGTAAGCCGTTTGTTACTACGATGATATTGTGAAAGTGTTGCAGGTGCTCACAAATATAAAAAGAGGTGCTGCTAGAATCTAAAAAAATCGACATGCCATTGCCAATAAAATCGGCAGCAAGAGAAGCGATGTATTTTTTTGCTTCATTATTTTCAGTTTCCCGATAAAAGTGCGAAAACTCAGTATTACTTTTGGAAATAATGGTAGCGCCACCATGGTGACGTTTGACTAAGCCGTTGTTCTCTAGTTCTAATAAATCTCGGCGAAGGGTGGATAAGCTACAGTACAATTGATCGCATAATTCTGCATTGCTCATATTTTTTTTTCTACTCAGTAAGTTCAGAATAGTGGTTTGTCGGATGGTTAAGGTCAAGATAAAGGCCTCCTAAGGTAAATGCTAGCGTAGATTGTGCTAAAAAAATCAGACAAGTTACATCGGGTACTTCCATAATCCTCAGCAAAGAACGGCAGGATGATGTTTAGTTTACAAGAATGATTGTTGAATAGTTTTGACTGGTTATGACCTAATTTTAGAATAAAAGCGGTAACAATTCAACTTATTGTTCAAATCTATTTTTTCTTTTCTAAGACCTTATAATAAAAGTATGAAAAATCAGTTGGAGCAAAAGCTGAATTTGGTTTAATTTAGGAGGAAATGATGATGAATGAACAGGCAATCAAGGAACAAATATGTGAAGTGTGTAATAAGATGTGGCAGTTAGGTTGGGTAGCGGCGAATGATGGCAATGTCAGCGTTAAGCTGGATGAGGAGACTTTTCTTGCGACTCCGACGGGCATTAGTAAGAGTTTTATTACCCCAGATAAATTATTGAAAATCAATGGTCTGGGAGAGATTATTGAAGGCGCCGAAGGGTATCGTCCTTCAAGCGAAATAAAAATGCATTTAAAATGCTATCAGGAGCGGGTTGATGTGGGGGCAGTCGTTCATGCACATCCACCTGTGGCCACTGGGTTTGCTTTGGCAAACATTCCTTTGGACAGTTATTCGTTAATTGAAACGGCTATTGCCATTGGCTCTGTGCCAATCACCCCCTTTGGCACCCCTTCGACAGATGAGGTACCAGATGCGATTGCCCCTTATTTACCAGAACATGATGTCTTGTTATTGCAAAATCATGGCGCTTTAGCCGTTGGAGCAGATCTAATCACCGCCTATTATCGCATGGAATCATTAGAATTATGTGCGAAAACGACTTTTTATGCTCGTATGTTGCTTGGGGGCAAGCAGGAGGAAGAAATTGAACGGGACACGTTGGAACGTTTGTTTTCAATGAGAGAAAATTATAAAGTGACAGGTAAACACCCCGGTTATAAAAAATACAGCTAATAACTCTCAGAAAGAAGGGGAATAATGAAAAAGAATGTCTTAGCCATTGATTTTGGCGGATCAAACGGACGTGTCATCTTAGGTATTTTTGATCAGGGGAAGTTGCGTTTGGAAGAAATTCACCGCTTTCCCAATCAACCAATTACCAAGCAGGACAGTTTGTATTGGGATTTCCCTCAGCTGTGTCATGAGCTTGTGGTAGGGATCCAAAAAGCAACGTCCCGCTATGAGATTGATAGTATTGGGATTGACACCTGGGGAGTGGATTATGGCTTGCTGGATGATAAAGGATTGTTGGCTTATCCGAGACATTATCGAGATCCACGGACTCTGGGACATTTGGCAAAGGCTTTGGAAAAAATATCTCCAGAAGCTTTATACGCTGCTACAGGCAATCAACTGATGGAGATCAACACCCTCTTTCAGTTGCTAGCCGAGAAGGAGGTTCTGGAAAAAGCGACGACCTTATTGTTTATGCCTGATTTATTTGGTTATTTTTTGACAGGCAAACGTCAAACTGAAATGACCATAGCGTCGACTTCCCAATTAATGAACCCCCTAACGTCAGATTGGAATTGGGAAATCATCGAGTTGTTTGACTTGCCGAAAGGGCTCTTTCCAAGAATTGTTTCGCCGGGTACGTTATTAGGGGCGATTAAACCAGAGCTGGGATTACCTGAGATTCCCGTGCTTAATGTGGGATCTCATGATACAGCCAGTGCCGTTGCCAGTGTACCGTCCGACCATCGTTTTTTATTTGTTTCTTGCGGAACCTGGTCCTTGGTTGGGACGGAATTGCCGGTCCCTATTTTAACCAAAAAAGCTCAAGCCTATAATTTAACCAATGAAAAAGGGCTTAATCAGACAACTCGTTTTTTGAAAAATATTACAGGCTTGTGGATTTTACAAGAGGTTAAAAGGGAATTTGATTCCTTAGGTCGTCATTATAGTTATCAGGAATTGGAACAATTAGCCTTGGAGGCTGAAAGTATGGCTTGTCTGATTGATACGGATGCACCGGTCTTTCTAGGGCCAGGTCAGATGATTGAGCGAATTCAATCTTACGCCAAAGAATCTGGTCAGTCGATTCCTATTACAGATGGTCAGTTGATCCGTTGTATTTATGAAAGTTTAGCCTTTAAATACAAATACACTTTTTTGGAGATTATTGACACGGTAGGTTATGAGTTTGATGGTGTAAACATTGTTGGCGGTGGGGCTAACTCTCAGCTGTTATGCCAAATGGTGGCCTCGGCTAGTCAGATGACTGTCTATGGAGGTCCCACAGAAGCGACTGCTATCGGCAATATTAATATGCAATTGGTTTATCACGGCGCTTTAGGCTCGTTGAAAGAGGGGCGTCTTGCTTTAAAGGTCAGTGAGGCTGTCAAAGGTTATTCGCCTCAGAAGGAATCGAAATGGGATCGGGAATTTGGACGCTATCAACAGTTATTAGCTGCTAATAGCGGAGAGGATCGAATAAGATAGGGAGGACAAAAATGTTAAAAAACATACCAAAAGTACTATCACCGGAATTAGTTAAAGTTTTGCTGGAAATGGGCCATGGGGATGAGTTGGTGATTGCAGATGGTAATTACCCAGCTGCCTCTAATGCTCAGCGCTTAATTAGGCAAGATGGCCTTGGGGCTGTGGAATTATTATCGGCGATCTTAATGTTGTTGCCAGTCGATACCTATGTGGACTGTGGCATGGCTTTAATGTCAGTTGCTGAAGGGGAGGATGAGCCGATTATTTGGGAAGCGTTTCATGGCGTTTTTAAGCAGTCGTCCGTTGAAAATAAGAGGGTTGAGTACTTGGAGCGAGGCGCTTTTTATGAAAGAGGTAAAAAAGCATACGCTATCCTGGCAACGGGTGAGGAAGCCCTTTACGCCAACATCCTCTTACGTAAGGGCGTTGTCAAATAAGTGTAAGGGGTGAGGAAATGAAAACGGAACCAATTTTAAAGATGGTAGGGATCAGTAAACAGTTTGGCCCGGTCAAGGCTCTTAAGGGAGTCGACTTTGACTTGTATCCAGGGGAAGTCCATGCCTTGATGGGGGAAAATGGAGCAGGGAAATCAACCTTAATGAAAGTCTTAACGGGTATTTATCCGCGAGATGAAGGTCAGATTATCTATCAGGGGCAAGAGATTGCCTTTAAGCTACCGAAAGAAGCTATGGATCAAGGGGTTGTGATTGTCCATCAGGAGTTAAACATGATCAGTCATTTAACAGTGGCTCAAAATATCTTTATTGGTCGAGAGGACCTGAAATTTGGCTTGTTTACCACAGATGACACCATTAATTGTCAAGCACAAGAACTGTTTGCCTTATTAAATATTGAGATTAATCCTAAAGAGTTAGTTGGCAAATTGACAGTAGGGAAACAACAGATGGTGGAGATTGCTAAAGCGATATCCATGAATGCTAAAGTCATCGTGTTTGATGAACCGACAGCGGCTTTAACTGAATCAGAAATTAAAGAGCTCTTTAAGATCATCGCTGATCTGAGAGATAAGGGAATTGGGATCATTTATATTTCCCATCGGATGGATGAAATTAATCAAATTACCGATCGTGTGACGGTTATGCGAGACGGTGAATATGTGGGAACACTAATGACAAAGGCATCAACAAAGGATGACATCATCAGTATGATGGTTGGTCGTGTCATTTACGAGGACCCAAAAAGTCAGTCAAATGTGCCAGAAGGAGCGGAAGTGGTCTTAGAAGTTAAAAATCTTAACAAAGGCCGCCAAGTTATTGACTTAAACTTTACTTTGCGTAAAGGGGAAATTTTAGGGGTTTCAGGTTTGATGGGAGCGGGACGGACGGAGATGGCTCGCTTGATTTTTGGTGCAGATACCCGTGACTCGGGTGATATTAAGATTCATGGGAAATCAGTTCTGATAAAGAAACCGACAGATGCTGTCCAGTATGGTATTGGGTATTTATCAGAGGATCGTAAACGTTATGGTGTGGTGGTAGATATGTCAATTGCCAACAACACGGTGTTAACCTGTTTAGATCGATACAGCCATGGCATGTTAATTAATGAGCAAAAACTGATTAAAAAAAGCGACGAATACGTTAAAGCTTTAGGTACGAAGACTCCTTCGTCACGACAGTTAGTTCGCAATTTGTCAGGTGGAAATCAGCAAAAAGTGGTCATTGCCAAGTGGTTGGAGCAAGATAGTGAGATTCTGATTTTTGATGAACCGACTCGAGGCATTGATGTTGGTGCCAAAAATGAAATTTATAAATTAATGAACGAGTTAGCCGCTCAAGGCAAATCGATCATGATGATTTCTTCTGAACTAACCGAGATATTGCGAATGAGCGATCGAATTATGGTGATGTGTGAGGGGCGGAAAACGGGCGAATTGGATATTTCCGAAGCCAGTCAAGAAAAAATCTTACATTACGCCACATTAAGAAATGGAGGAGACGTGGATGTCAGAACAGGCACAAAATAAAAAACTAGCTAAATGGAAGGACATTATCCAGCGGATAGGGGTGCAAAAAGTAATTGCAATGATTGTTTTAATTGTAATCTATGGTTTTTTCTCTCTTTCAAGCCCTGCTTTTAGAAGTACGGATACATTGGTAAGTATTTTTGATGCCTCCTATTACATCGGCTTTTTGGCGATTGGGGTGACTTTTGTTATTATAACTGGCGGTATGGATTTATCGATTGGTACTGTGATGATGTGTTCGGCCATTTGTGGAGGTGTTTTGTACACGAAGGTTGGACTGCCTCTGTGGTTATCACTGATTTGTATCGTTTTAGTCGGCAGTTTGTTTGGGTTGTTAAATGGTATCATGGTGGCGAAATTTAAGTTGCCTGCTTTTATCGCCACTCTAGGAACGATGATGATTACGAAAGGGCTTAGTTCAATCGTATCGAATGTTCAGAGTATTACGTTTCCTTTAAGGGGGACAGCAGATGGTTGGTACAAAAGCATATTTAGAACAGCTAATAATTTTTCCATTGGGATAATTGTCTTATTAACCATTGCCTTAGTGGCATCGATTGTTTTGAACCGCACTAAAATTGGTCGTTATATTTTTGCGATTGGCAGTAATAGCGAGGCAACGCGTCTTTCAGGGGTTGATGTGGTGAAGTGGCAGGGATTGGCTTATGTGTTTAGTGGCTTCTTTGCTGGTTTGGCGGGGATTGCCTATGCCGCCACTTATACGACGATTTTACCGGGTTCTGGCGGCGGTATGGAGTTGGATGCCATTGCAGCTGTTGTGGTTGGAGGTACGTCTCTGGCTGGCGGAGTCGGTTCGATTTCTGGCACACTGATTGGGGTATTTATTATGACGGTCTTAAAAGTTGGGTTGCCTTACATTGATTTGCAGCCGCACTATCAAATTTTCATTACCGGTTTTGTGGTGATCTTTGCAGTTTATGCAGATATCTACCGAAATCGTAAAAAAGATTTATAAAAAATGGGAGGAACACAGAATGAAGAAAACGGTTAAGCAAGTCCTATTAGGCAGCGTGGTGTTGTTGAGTTCATTGTTAGTCGCGTGTGGCAATCCAACTGATAAAACAAACGCATCAGGGGCTGAGGGAGAGATGACAGTTGAAGTTATTGCCAAAGGTTTTCAGCATGATTTTTGGAAGGCTGTTAAGTCTGGTGCGGAAAAAGCAGCCAAAGAAGATGGGGTAAAGATGAATTATGTGGGACCGAAAGATGAGGTAGCTGTTGCTGAGCAAGTGGAGATGTTGAATAACGCCATAAACAAAAAGCCAGCGGCAATTGCCTTAGCTGCTCTAGACACCAATGCGGCTTTGGATGCCATCACTCAGGCCATGGATAAGGACATTCCGATTATCGGCTTTGATTCCGGAGTGCCGGGGGCGCCAGATGGGGCGATTAAAGCTAATGCCTCAACGGATAACTATAAAGCAGGGGAACTGGCAGCTGAGAAGACCTATGACCAGTTAAAGGGTAAACTGACAGATGCTAGTAAGGAGTCTAAGCGAATTGGCGTTGTTTCTCAAGAGGTCAATTCATTGTCGATTACCCAGCGGACAGAAGGGTTTGTTGATAAGATGATTGCATTAATGGAAGAAGACACTAATGTTGGAAAAGGTAAAGTGGCGGTTATTGGCCATGATAAGTTTAAAAATGATGTGAATGAAAAAGAGGCATTTGTAGCAATTGAGGTTCGCGTGCCAGCGGAGGTGACGGATTCGGCTGGGAAAACCGAGGCTCAGTCTCTACTTGAGAAAAAAGACATCATCTGTATGTATGGGTCCAATGAATTTGCGGCAAAATCGATCATTAACGCCGATGCAGGAATGTCTGGTGGGCGGATTGGCAAGGATAAGGTAATCGCCGTTGGTTTTGATTCAGGTGCGTTGCAACAAGATGCAATTCGCAATGACAAGTTCTTAGGCTCGGTTACTCAAAATCCTGTTTCGATTGGTTATAATGCGGTTAAGTTAGCAGTCAGTGCTGCTAAAGGAGAAAAAGTAACGGATGTGGATACGGGGTCTGAATGGTATGATTCAACGAATATTGATGACGATGATATTCAGGCTTTGTTGTATGAATAGACAGAGGGTCGAAAGAAAAAAATAGAGAGAAGGACAAAAAATGAGACAATACACTCGAATTGGCATTAGACCAACTATTGACGGACGGAGACGGGGGGTCAGAGAGTCTTTGGAGAAACAGACGATGGACATGGCCCAATCAGTGGCGGATTTCTTAAGGGAGTCATTGAGGTACCCTGATGGTAGCCCTGTTGAATGTGTGATTGCAGATTCGACCATAGGGCGGGTTCAGGAAGCCATGGATTGTCAGCGTCAATTTAAGAGGGAAAATGTTGGGCTGACTATTACGGTTACGCCTTGCTGGTGCTATGGGACGGAGACCATGGATTTAACGCCAGACATGCCTCATGCTATTTGGGGATTTAATGGCACGGAACGACCTGGAGCCGTTTATTTAGCAGCGGCTATGGCGGGCTATGCACAAAAGGGCATCCCGGCTTTTGCGATTTATGGTAAAGAAGTCCAAGATGCTGATGCTACGGATATTCCAACAGATGTTCAGGAGAAGTTGTTGACCTTTGCTAAGGCGGGATTAGCGGTGGCGAATATTCGCGATTATTCTTATTTGTCCATGGGAAGTGTCTGTATGGGAATTGCCGGTTCCATTGTTAAAGACGATTTTTTCCAAGAATATTTAGGGATGCGCAATGAATCAATTGATATGTCGGAGTTTACCAGACGGATGGATGAAGGGATTTACGATCCTGAAGAGTATCAGGTGGCGCTTAAATGGGTGAAAGCAGAGTGTATCGAAGGACCGGATAATAATCCCGAAGAATGGAAATGGAATCGTGAAGAATTGGATAGCCAGTGGGAAACGGTGGTTAAAATGACACTGATTGCTCGGGATCTGATGATTGGCAATCCTCGTTTAGCTGAATTGGGTTTTGTGGAAGAGTCTTGCGGTCACGGGGCGATTGCGGCTGGTTTCCAAGGGCAACGTCAATGGACGGATCATTTTCCTAATGGCGATTTTATGGAAACGATGTTAAACACATCTTTCGATTGGAATGGCAGGCGCGCCCCTTATATCTTAGCCACAGAGAATGACAGCTTGAATGGGGCGACGATGTTGTTGAACCACATGTTGACAAATACGGCGCAGATTTTTGCAGATGTGCGGACATTTTGGTCTGCTGATTCTGTGGAACGGGTCACGGGACATCGTTTAACCGGCCATGGTCAGGGTGGGTTGATCCATTTGATCAATTCAGGGGCAGCAACCTTAGATGGAAATGGTCAAGCAATCCAGGATGGCAAACCGGTGATGAAACCTCACTGGGAATTAACAGATGAGGATCAAAAGGCTATTTTAGCTAATACTTCTTTTAGACCAGCTTCAAAAGGGTATTTCCGTGGTGGCGGTTTATCAACTAATTACTTAACCAAAGGTGGGATGCCACTAACTATGGCTCGTATTAACATCATTAAAGGGATTGGTCCAGTCTTGCAAATGGCTGAAGGGTATTCAGTCGAATTACCTGAAGAGGTCCATCAACAGCTAGATGATCGGACAGATCCAACTTGGCCGACCACTTGGTTTGCTCCAAAAGTGACAGGTAAAGGAGCTTTTACGGACGTTTATAGTGTGATGGATAATTGGGGTGCCAATCACGGTGCCATTAGCTATGGGCATATTGGAGCAGAGTTAATTGCATTGGCTGCCATGTTACGAATCCCGGTTAATATGCATAATGTGGCTGAAGATAACATTTTCCGCCCACGAGTTTGGGGGATGTTCGGCACAGAGCAATCAGAAGGAGCCGATTACCGTGCTTGCCAAAACTATGGTCCTTTGTATAAGTAGTTAGGTAGGGGAATTCGTCAGTTGACTTCACCACTTCCTAAGTATTTGGGGAGTGGTGAGATGCAACAAAAAATTAGAGGAGGTCTGTTAAGGATGGTCAACAGAATGATTTTAAATGAAACAGCTTATTTTGGAAAAGGAGCAATCGGCAAGATTGTTGAGGAAGTGATCAATCGTGGATTTAAGAAGGGCTTAGTTGTGACGGACAAAGGGTTAATGGAGGTCGGGATAACTGACCGAGTTATAGCTGTTCTAGAGGACGCTGGCTTAGGTTATACCATCTTTGATGGGATTGTGCCAAACCCTAGCATTGAGGATGTTCAAGCAGGCATTGAGGCCTTTAAACTAGCAGAAGCTGACTATCTATTGGCAGTTGGTGGTGGGTCGCCGATTGATACGGCTAAAGCTATTGGCATTATTGTTGCAAACCCTGAATTTGGAGATGTGCGTAGTCTAGAAGGGGAAGCCGCAACGAAAAAGCCGAGTGTACCAATTTTAGCGGTTCCCACAACATCGGGAACGGCGGCAGAGGTGACAATCAATTATGTTATTACAGATAAAGAGCGGCAGCGTAAGTTTGTTTGTGTAGATCCTCACGATGTTCCAGTTGTGGCTTTTGTGGACAGTGATATGATGATGGGGATGCCTCAAGGATTGTGTGCGGCGACGGGGATGGACGCTTTAACACATGCGGTTGAAGGGTACATCACTAAGGGAGCTTGGGAATTATCTGATATGTTGCATATTAAGGCCATTGAGATAATTGCTCGTTCACTTAGAGCATCTGTCGATGGCGAGCAAGGGGCCCGTGAAGCGATGGCTTTAGGCCAGTATATCGCTGGTATGGGATTTTCTAATGTGGGTCTCGGTTTAGTCCATGGCATGGCACACCCGTTAAGTGCTTGGTACGACGTGCCTCATGGCGTTGCCTGTGCCTCTTTACTGCCGGATGTCATGGCATACAACAAAGAGGCGACAGGTGAAAAATACCGAGATATTGCCGTGGCTATGGGAGTTGAAGGTGCTGATAGCTTAAGTTTGGCTGAAGTACGTGACAAAGCAGTGGCGGCGGTTCGCCAATTGGGGAAAGACGTGGGGATTCCACAACACATAAGAGAGCTAGGTGTGAAGGAAGAGGATCTTGCGGCCATTGCCAAGGATGCCTTAATCGATGTTTGTACGGGGGGCAATCCAAGGGACACCAATTTGGCGGACATTGAGATGATTTATCGTCAGATGATGTAGGGAATACAGGTTAGTGAGGTGACTCTGGCATGGTCAAAGCAGTTGGTTTTGGCATGAAAAAGACAGGAATCCGTGTCCATTTCCTATAAAATGGTACAATAATCATAGAAAAATATCAGCGCTGAAACATTGATCTTTAGCTTAGAGCTAACCGTTCTAAGAACGGTGGCAGAGCTGAACAAAAAGACTGTCAAACCCTGGGGAGAGTTTGACAGTCTTTTTTTGTTTTGTTTTTTGCAACTGATCTTCAGAATAAGATCAAGAAATGACACGATAAACATGCCAAAACTTACCATTAATCCGATCGCTTCAGCGACACTCACAAGGCACCTCCTTTCATTGGGATTTGTACGCACACTCATACGCATCAACTCCTTTTTGAACTGGATATGCCATCGTCTTAAAACCCCTCTGTGCCCAAATTATAGCAATGTTTTTTTCGATTAACCATGCTTTTTTTTAGTGGGAATCGTGAAAAAGCTAGTGTGTCTTATTTCAAATGGACGAGAAGAAACAACGTTTAGGGGATGGATCATCCCGAATGTCTGACAAAAGGTGACAAAATCAGCGCTCATAAGACTTTTCTTGGAACGCTTGAAAAAACCTAAATCAATTCACAGCTTTTTAACAGATAGAATGCTATAATCATCTCAAAGAGACCAAAAAATCTAGAGGTGAATGAACTAAATGAAGACATTACAAGCAGCATTAAAGACAGATAAAATCAGCGCTTTATTTAAAGAAGCGCGTTTTGGCATAGAAAAAGAAAGTCAGCGAGTGACCTTAGATGGCGCATTGGCTACTACCGATCATCCTAGTACATTAGGTAGTCGTAATTTTCATCCGTCGATTCAAACGGATTTTAGCGAAACACAAATGGAATTGATTACGCCGGTAGCTAATTCGCCAAGGGAAGTCCTGGAGCATTTAGCGGCTATCCATGAAGTGGCATTGCGTTCCATGAACAAAGATGAGATGTTGTGGCCCTTAAGTATGCCACCCATTTTACCTGAAAAAGACGAAGAGATCATCATTGCTAAGTTAGAACGCTTTGAAGACGTCCTCTACCGTCGCTATTTAGCGCGTTCTTACGGCAAGCGAAAGCAGATGGTCAGTGGCATTCATTATAATTTTGAATTCTCTCCAGAGATGATTGAGCGGTTATATGCAGAGCAGACGGAGATTATTGATTTTGAAATGTTTAAAACAGAAGTCTATTTAAAGGTATCACGGAATTATTTGCGTTACCGCTGGTTTATTACCTACTTACTTGGAGCGTCCCCCTTGTCGGAGGAGGGCTACTTTACCGGCTGTGACAATGAAGTACCTGATGAACCTGTTCGAAGTATTCGCAACAGTAAGTTTGGTTATACCAATCACGATGACGTGTTTGTTTCTTATCGTTCTATTCAAGCCTATGTAGAGGAAATTGAAGCCTTGGTCGATCAAGGCGTCATGTCGGAAGATAAGGAGTTTTATTCACCTGTTAGGTTACGGGGTGGCAAGAAAGTCTCGGATTTAAAAGAGTGTGGCGTCCAGTATATGGAAGTTCGCAACATTGACAATGATCCGTTTGCTCCTTATGGTATTTCTGAAGAAAATATTGAGTTTATTCAACTGTTTTTAATGTATATGTTGTGGTTGGATAATCAAGAAGCGGATAAAGATCAGCTGTTACATGACGGTGATCGATTGAATAATCAAGTCGCACTGGAACGTCCTCTTAGCCAGACTTCCTTAAAGGCTGAGGGCTTAGACCTACTTAGAGGAATGCAAGAGATGGCCGAGGCTGTTAAGCTCTCAGATCACTTGAAAACCTTGATTACTGAAGCGGTCAGTTATTTTGATGATCCGGCCAAAACATTGGCGGGCCAATTAATGACACGGGTCTCAAATGGTCAAAGCCAGCATGACTTCGCTTTGGAAAAAGGACGTCATTATTATGAAAAGGCTTGGGAAAAACCTTATCAGCTAGCTGGTTTCCGTGATATGGAGTTGTCGACTCAGATTTTGATGTTCGACAGTATGCAAATGGGGGTGGATGTGGAGGTTATTGACCGCCATGACCAATTCTTGAAATTGAAATATGGCAAACATATTGAATACATCAAAAATGCCAATATGACCAGTCAGGATACCTATATTGTGCCATTATTAATGGCTAATAAAACTGCCACTAAAAAAGTTTTAGCACGAGCCGGCTTCCAAGTTCCGGGCGGTAAAGAATTTGCCACGATGGAAGAGGCTGTGGACAGCTATGGTTATTTTGCTGAGAGAGGGATTGTCATTAAACCGAAGTCGACGAACTACGGCATTGGCATTTCGATTTTTAAAGATGGTGCTAGCTTGGAAGATTATCAGGCTGGTCTGAGAATTGCCTTTAAAGAAGACTCCGAAGTGCTAGTAGAAGAATTTTTACCAGGCACGGAGTATCGTTTCTTCGTGATTAATGGTCATGTCAAAGCTATTTTATTGCGTATCCCTGCTAATGTGACAGGTGACGGCAAACAGACTATTGCGGAACTGGTGGCTGAAAAAAATCAGGATCCGTTGCGTGGCACCCACCATCGTTCTCCTTTGGAAATCATTCAATTAGGCGATTTGGAAAAGTTGATGTTGAAGGAACAAGGTTATCAGGTTGAAGATGTTTTACCAAAAGGAGAGATTGTCTATTTGCGGGAAAACTCCAACGTTAGTACTGGTGGAGATTCCATTGATATTACCGATGATTTTGATGAGAGCTATAAACAAATTGCGGTGGAAGCTGTGGAAGCCCTTGGAGCGAAGATCAGTGGCATTGATCTGATTATTCCGGATAAGACGATTCCAGCTATTAGAGACAGCCGCGCCTATGGAATTATTGAAGCTAACTTCAATCCAGCAATGCACATGCACGCCTATCCATTTGCCGGTCAAGGCCGTCGCTTAACCCAAGATGTGTTACACCTCTTATTCCCAGAAGTACCTCATTAAGCAAACACTGGAACCTAACTTTTGGGTTCCTTTTTTTGATGCTTTAGATAACGACTATTAATCTTGTGACTACAAAAGGCAGATAATTGCCGTATCTCTCACAAAATAGTATGATTAAAGAGAAGAAGGTGATGAGATGGAAGCAACGAAACACTATGTTCAATCTTTTGACGGCACGTCGTTATTTTATCAAACCTACGGTGAAGGAGAACCTTTACTACTTTTACATGGGAATGGAGGTAGCTCAAGATACTTCAAAGAACAAATTTCGACTTTTAGCCGTTATTTTAAGGTGATTGCCATGGATAGTCGGGAACATGGCAAATCCGGTAACCAAAAAAATTATCTTTCGTTTAAATTGATGGCGCGGGATATCTTAGCTATTTGTCAGCGAGAGGGGCTTTCACGTGTTAATTTATTAGGGTTTAGTGACGGGGCTAATTTGGCTATGACCTTTGCGGTCCTTTACCCTCAGCATGTGGATCGTTTAGTGCTGAATTCAGGTAATTTAGAGCCAGCAGATTTAACTTGGTGGACCCGTATGTTATCTCAAGTTGGTTACTGGTTAACCTCAATGGTGTCAGGAATTTCTAGTTTAGCTGCCCATTTTGCTCGTTTGCTCAGCTTGATTGTTCGCCCCTTAGAGATTACAACAGCTGATTTAAGCCGCCTTAATCGGCCAACCTTGGTGATTGTTGGCCAACGGGATAGCATTAAGTTAAGCCATACAGCTGCGATTGCTAAGGCGCTACCACAGTCAGAATTGGAAATTGTACCGAAGGTTGGCCATACCTTAGCCAAGAAACGGCCGGAAGTCTTTAACCAACGGGTCTTAAGGTTTTTGATGGAACCCTTTACTCGTTGAAAAATAGTCAGTTGCTCATGATGTCAACGGATTTTGGCTGAAGTGATGAGTTGCTGACTAGTTTATTTTGTTCATACAAGCTTGACAAAGAAAGGTGATGTGAGATGCAAGTGTTAGGGTGGCTAAAAAAACGTGCCAAACTGTTTAAATTTATCTTTTTACTATCGGTTAGTGTGATCGTAGTAAGAGAAGTGTTGACGATTGCTAAAACCACGTCTTTATCTCAACTACAGGATGTATTAGCGACACTTCATCCTCTGGCGGTTGTAGCCATGGGTATTATTGGTCTGGTTGCTGTGATGCCAATGTTATTATATGATGTGATTTTAACGGGTTTATTGCCTGAAAACCCAACTCTGCCTTATGTTTTGCAAACCAGTTGGATTACCAACACTATCAATAATCTTTGTGGTTTTGGTGGGTTGATTAGTACGGGGTTACGGACACAGTTTTATGGAAAAAAGACGGAAGGCAAAGAATTGCTGAAAGCTTTATCGAAAGTTCTGCTTTTCTTTATGTCAGGAGTATCCATTTATTGTATGATCTCGTTATTGATTCTGTGGTCGGGCCAAGGTGGTCCATTCTTGCATAAATACTGGCCTTGGTTGGCTGGTGGCAGTCTTTATTTCCCACTATTGTTACTAGTTACCCATCGAAGTGAAGCAGGCTTTTTTGACGATTTAACGGTAAAAATCGAAGGTCAGTTGGTGGGAACTTCTTTTCTAGAATGGACAGGCGTTTTGACGGCCTTTATTAGTGTGGGAAAATTAATGGGAATAGAGTTTTCCATTGGCAAGATTATTCCCCTTTATATTGCTTGTTCAATCATTGGGATGATTTCCATGATACCAGGGGCTTTAGGTAGTTTTGATGTGATGATTTTATTGGGGTTATCAGCTTTAGGCATCCCGCATGAAACAGCAGTCATTTGGATTTTACTGTACCGTCTTTTTTATTATCTCATTCCTTTTGGAATTGGTTTATTACTGTTGACACATAATGTTGGCGGACAATTTAATCAACGGTACAATGGCATTCCTAAAGAGGCAGCTAGTAAGGTGGCTCATTATGCTTTAGTGACAGCTTTGTATGTGGCGGGAATCTTATTAGTCTTATCAGCAACGATTCCAGAAGCCTTTAGTGATTACCCTGTAATTGGCAAACTGAATCCAGCTTCTTTTCACTTTTTAACTCAAACCCCTAGTTTAATTATTGGTTTCTTACTCTTAGCCATGGGACGAGGAGCGGCTCAAAAGGTAAAAAAAACCTTTATGCCAACAGTTATTTTGCTTAGTGCCTCGATTATCTACGTTATTTGGAAAGAGTTTTCGTGGGCACTTGTTGTTATTTTAATGTTAGTGTTACTGTTTGTGCTGTTTTCCAGAAGTCAGTTTTACCGTGAAAGGTTGGTCTACTCATGGGAAATGTTGACCTTTGATGGCGTATTATATAGTGGGTTAGCCCTCTTGTATGTGATTATCGGCGTGTATAATTTGCCTAACAGACATCATCGCGTAAGGCATGATTTTTTGATTTTCCCTTCTGAACACATGTGGTTGTTGGGATTACTAACGATTGTGATAACAGCCACTTTATTGCTTATCTTTGGTCATTATTTATCCAAAAGCGACATTACCTTAGGTGAAACTGTTAATCAGGAAAAAGTGATGGGGCTACTCGATGAGTATGGTGGCAACGAGACGAGCCAGCTGATTTTTTTAGGAGATAAACGATTATTTTTTTATGAAAATTCGACTGGTAAACCAGTTGTGGTGTTCCAATACAAATTAAAAGCGGACAAGTGCATGGTCATGGGGGAACCAGTAGGAGATCCTGCTTATTTCTTAGAGGCGATTGAAGCTTTTATGGCAGCGGCGGATCTTTTGAGCTATCGGTTAGTCTTTTATGAAGTGCAGGAGTCTTTTGTTATGTTGCTCCATGAGCATGGTTTTGATTTCTTGAAAATGGGTGAAGAGGCTTATGTGGATGTCCAAAATTTCAGCTTATCAGGAAAAAAATTAAAAGGAGTTCGTTCTTTGCTGAATAAAATGGAGCGGGAACATTTTCAGTTTGAATTAATACAACCGCCTTTTTCAGCGGGAGTTGTCTCTCAGTTACGGAGTATCTCCGATGAATGGTTGGAAGGTCAGGGGGAAAAGAGTTACTCCATGGGGTATTTTGACGAGGTTTACTTAAATCGGGCGCCGATCGCTGTGATAAAAAATCAAGGGCAACTTGTGGCTTTTGCGAATATTATGCCAACGTATAATAAGGAGCAAATGACCATTGACTTGATGCGCCATTATCGTGACGCCCCTTCAGGTGTGATGGACAGTTTGTTTACCAATTTGTTTGATGTGGCGAAAGAACAAGGTTATCAGTATTTCAATATGGGGATGGCACCGTTGGCGAATGTTGGTTATGCGAAAAACAGTTTTTTTCAAGAACGGGTGGCCCATTATATATACGAGTACGGTACTCATTTTTATTCGTTTCAGGGACTACGTAATTATAAGAGTAAGTATGCCACTCGCTGGGTGGCGAAGTATACGGCTTATCCTAAAAACAGTTCACTCATTTACACCTTAATTCAGCTACTGATATTGGTGAATGCACCAAAGGATGACCATTAATTATAAACGCCCCGTTGCTGATGACGGGGCGTAATTTTTTCTTAAGATCGGAGTAGGGGAGGGTGTTTTTGTTCAACATAGGTATAATTAAATGAGGCGGTGGTTAAAATAAGCAAAAAAAGAATGGGATACGGTATATCTACGGTTTTGATTATGATTAGTGGCTTATTGGCACGAAAACTAGCTTTTCTTTTGCCAGAGGTCATCAACGATTATTTAGGTGATGCTTTATGGGCATTAATGGTCTTTTGGGGATGTTGTTTCTTATTTCCTAATTTAAGTAATCTAAAGTTGATAATGATGGCACTGGTTTTTTGCTATTTGATTGAAGTTAGCCAGCTTTATCAGGGGGAATGGCTCAATCAGATTCGACGGACGACCTTAGGTGGTTTGATTTTAGGTTATGGGTTTCTATGGCGTGACTTGCTGTCCTATACGGTCGGTGTCTTACTTGGAGGTTTTATCAACAAACGAAACACCCATCCTTGAAAAAAGGATGGGTGTTTTGATTACTGGGTCATTTCCAGTAATTTATTTTTCAAATCGTTTTCCATATTGGCCAGCTCAATTTCGGCAGCACGTCGTTTATCTTTACCTTCTTTTTGGATCCGAATGGTTTCTTGGATAGTTTCAACCAAGTCATTCTGAGTTTTTTGCAAGGTTTCAATATCGACGATGCCACGTTCATTTTCTTGGGCGGTCTCAATCGCAGAAATTTTCAACATTTCTGAGTTTTTCTTCAGTAAATCGTTTGTGGTTTCTGATACTTGACGTTGAGCTGTGACTGCATCTTTTTGACGTAGTAGGGTCAACGCAATCGCTACCTGGTTTTTCCATAAGGGAATCGCCGTGTTGATAGAGGCTTGGATTTTTTCTGCTAGAGCCTGATTAGTATTTTGAATTAAACGAATTTGAGGCGCTTGTTGAATGGTGATTTGACGTGCTAGGTTTAAGTCATAGGTCCGTTTGTCTAAACGATCTAAAAATTGATTTAAATCATTGACGGTCTGAACATCCATTTGATCTCCTGTTTGTTCAGCGTGCTTCATAGCTGCGGGAATTAACTCACGTTGTAATTCGTCCATCTTAACTTCACCAGCGGCGATGTAAATGTTAAGAGCATCGAAGTAATCTTTGTTTTTGTGATACAGCTGTTCTAGCATGACATTATCGCTTAATAAACCATTTTTTTCTTTATCTAATTTAACGGCAATTTTATCAATTTGAGCACCAATTTTTTGATACTTGGCAGTGATTTCATAAATGGACTCTTTAACCTTGCCAAACATCCGCTTAAAGACATTTGACTCTTGTGCTTGTAGCTCTGAAGGACTGGCCTCATTTAAACGATACATCAATTCATTAAGTGAATCACCTAAAGGACCGATATCCTGATTTTGAACGTGATTTAACATGGAGTGAGAAAACTCCCCTAGTTTTTGTTGCGCGGCGGCACCATAACTTAAGACTGCTTGTGAATCGGTGACGTCAATTTGTGAGGCCAGTTCCCGTGCTTGGCGTTGACGGTCTTCAGGTAAACGGTCCAACAATTTAGGTGCTTCCTTTAAGTTAGATAATTCATTAATCTCACTCTTTTGACCGGTTGTTAAGTTGGCGCTATTTGGATCTATAAAAGGGTTACTCAGTAAATCATCTAGTGTGCTTGTCACTGGCGTTGCTTGTTTAATCGGCTCAGTGGTCACTTCATCAAAATTTAATTCATCTGACATACATTAATTCTCCTCTTTCTCAGTATAAGCCATTTTTTCTTGATTCATCTGTTCTCTTGAGAGGTTTTGTTTCGCTAAAGTGATTTCAACATCCAGTTCATCTAAATCGTCTGACATAAAACGCTCATAATCGGATACGAGCAATTTAGAGACTTCATCAATCACATTGGAGCTTTTTTCCAAGGCATCGTAAGTATTTTTAGTTTTAATGTCGTGGGCGTTAATCTCAAGATACTTGTTAGTTAAGTCTACCAAATTAGGTAGGTGATTGTAAAGAAAGCGGTCAGCTAAATGTAATTTTGTTGGTTCTTTAACGAGTTCTTTAAACATGGCTTTAGCAGCTTTGACCGTGTCATTACGTAAATCAATGGCTTTTAATTTGGCGACAGCATTCATGTTGTCTTCCAATTGAACAATTTGTTTTTTTGCATGGGCCATGGTTTCACGGAAAAAGGCGATTTGCTGATCGTCCATGCCTAATTCCTGATAGTGTTGTTCCTTTTGAATGGAGACGATTGGAACGCTATCGTTGGTTTTTTTATTTTTAGGCAACATCTTTGTCATAACTTTTAACAGGGCTAAGAGAATTCCGACGATAATTAAAGCACCCAAAATGCTACCAGTGTCATCCAAGACCACAAAGAAACCAACTACAGCAAGTATATAGACGACAAATTTTGAGATTCTTTTTATATTCATTTTAACTTTCACTCCAATTCCGTTTGATTAACTTCCATGAATCTATTTTAGCACAGAAGTAGGTCGGAAGGGTATCAGTCGGAAGTTTGATTTAAATCAAACTTAGGACTTAGTTAAGAAAAAATTTACTATTGGCCGAAAAATGATACTTCTATAGTAGGTTTCTGTTAAAATAGGCTATATCAGCCTTTTGAGATTATTGAAAACAGGTATTGGCAATGGTCGCAAGTGATTTTTAGGGAACTAACAATAACGTAAGTTGACTTATTGCTTAAGTAATTGAAAAAAAGACCAGTAAACGGTATGATTAGGACAAGAAAAACTGACGTTACTGTTTGGGCGTCAGATTGTGAGGGTAAAGCATGAAATTTGAAGAGTTTGAAGAAGTAACAGTCAAGCGTGAGACGCTGTTTTCAGGTCAGATTATAGAGCTGGCTGTCGACGATGTTCGGTTACCAAATGGTGAGTTGGCCAAAAGGGAATTAGTCTTTCACAATGGGGCTGTAGGTATTATTGCCATAACAGCAGATGAGCGGATCGTGTTAGTCAAGCAGTTCCGTAAGCCATTGGAAAAAGTGATTTTAGAAATCCCGGCAGGTAAAATTGACGACACTGATGGCAATACCTTGGAAACAGCTCAACGTGAATTAGAAGAAGAGACCGGATTTCAAGGGAACAATTGGGAATTTGTGATTGAGTTTTCCTCAGCCCCGGGTTTTACGAATGAGATTTTGTATATCTACCAAGCTACGGGTCTGAAGAAAGTTGACAATCCGTTGCCACAAGATGAGGATGAATTAATCGAACTTCATTACTTGACCTTGGCAGAAGCCAAAGCGGCAATTGCCTCAGGGGAGATTTATGACGGGAAAACCATCTTAGCTATTCAGTATTGGGAATTAATGCAATTACGCGGCAAGTAAGTTCAAGAGGGGTCATCTGGAAGTTTATATTGGGAGGTGCAGTCATGTCTAAGAAGGAACCGTTATTAACCCGTGCCAAGATTCGGGAACTGAAAGAGCAAGAAAGTAAGCTAAACAAACTCAAAGAGCTGGAATTACAAAAGCAATTCGAAGCTCAAGAGAAGAAGATTGGCAAACTCTTTTCTAAAGAAAAGAAAAAGGTCAAATCGGTTAAAGGCAGCCGTGCCGTTCAAACTGAAAAAATCCATGAACGCAGTAGTTTTTTAACCAAAGCAATTATTATTGTGGTGTTATTATTGGTAATGATGTTTTTAGCGGTCAAGTATTTATAGAGAGGAATTAAATCAGTGAAAATTGGAATTATTGGGGCAATGTCAGAAGAAATTCGTTTGTTGCGAGCAGTGATGAGTCAGCAAACGGAGTGGAGCGAAGCAGGAGCCACGTTTATTTCGGGAGAGATTGGTGAGCGTCAAGTAGTGGTAGTTGAGTCTGGGATCGGCAAAGTGCTAGCCGCCGTGACGACGACTTTGCTAATCAGCCATTATCAAGTAGATGTGGTGATTAACACAGGTTCAGCAGGCGGGATTGGGGAAGGCTTGGCAATTGGTGATGTGGTGATCTCCAATAAGCTAGCTTATTTCGATGCAGATGTGACGGCTTTTGGTTATGCCATGGGGCAGATGGCTGGTATGCCTCTTTATTACGAGGCAGATTCTAAATTAATTGCTCAAACGGAGCAAGCGGCTCAGGCAAATGGCTTAAAAACTCGCACCGGTTTAATTGTCACTGGGGATACCTTTGTTGATAAACAGGATAAAATTGATCTAATTAAAGGCTACTTCCCTGATGTACTGGCCAACGAAATGGAAGGGGCGGCGATTGCCCATGTTGCTCATCAATTCAAGGTGCCTTTTGTGGTGATTCGTGCCATGAGTGATGTAGGGGATGAATCAGCAAGTGTTAATTTTGATGAATTTATTGTGGAAGCAGGACGGAAATCGGCTGAGATGGTGATTGCTTTAGTGAAATCACTTTAGAAGAGAGAGGGGATTGTGATGAAAGCATTACTGTCAATTGATTATACAGAAGACTTTGTGGCGACTGATGGGGCTCTGACTACAGGAGAAGCAGGGCAGGGGATTGAAGAAGCCTTAGTTGAGATAACTCGAAACTTTATCGAGAACGGTGAGTTTGTGGCTTTTGCGATTGATGCTCATGATCCAAATGATCAGTATCATCCAGAAAATAAGCTCTTTCCACCTCATAACGTCATCGGAACGGATGGCCGCCATTTATATGGAAAATTGGCCCCATTATACGACGCTAATCGAGACAAAGAGACCGTTTATTGGTTTGATAAACGACACTATTCCGCCTTTAGTGGGACAGATTTGGATATTCGTCTTCGTGAGCGTGGGATAACAGAGGTGCATATAACAGGTGTTTGTACAGATATCTGTGTCTTGCATACTGCCGTTGACGCTTATAATTTAGGGTATCAGATTGTCATTCACGAAAAGGCTGTTCAAAGCTTTGATGCTCAGGGACATGAATGGGCGTTAAGACATTTTAAGAATACCTTAGGTGCGGTGATTGTTTAATGGCCATCCAGTAAATGAATAAACAACATGTATTTAGTCATAGAATAAGCTTTAGGGTAGCAAAAACGCCAAGAGAGTAGTCGCTCTCTTGGCGTTTTTTTCTGCCTGTGAACCGTGAAGCAGATCGCTGATCTTAAAGTTTCTGGTCATGCTCAATCATCTAATTCGTTCTGTTATCCTTATCAAACAAAAGGGTGCTATACTAAGCGTAACAAAGGAGAAATGAGGGGTTGAAATGGGTGAAAAAGGTGTGAGTTTAACAGGCGCGTATCCCTCCATTAATGGCTCATATGGTGGAAATCAGGAATGGTTTCGTGATGACGTCTTCAGTAACGGTGACTTGATTCGTTTTGGTGGCTGTGGGTTGATTAGCATGGCAGATACTCTGTTATATCTAGCCAGTCAGCACCAACTCTTGCAACCTTTGCCTGATTTGGTTCATGCTGATAAGTTGACAGCGTCAACTTATCAGTTGTTTGTAGAGTCCCTATTTTATCGATACTTACAGCCCTGGCGCAATCCTTTATTTAACCCAAAGCGTTATCGGCATGATGGCAATTTTGTTCTGGGCATTCAAGGCTGGCAATTGCGTCGTGGCTTTAATCGTTTTTTTCAGCAACAGCAGAGTAAGTTTTATTCGACTAAAGGCAAGGCGGACTTTCAGCAATTAATTCAGCAGCAGGTGATGAATAATCGTCCAGTTCCCTTAATGATTGGACCAACGTTGGAGATGTTGCCCAAAGGACTTCGTTTTTTGGGTCGCCATGACTCCTCCGTGACGTATCATATTTCTCATTTGAGTTCTAATTTACCACTGAAAGATGTGGCAGCTATCCCAACTATGATGAATGCTCACTGGGTGACAATCACTGGTTATTATGAAGAGGCAGGGAAAGCTTACGTGGTTATCTCTTCCTGGAGTGAGCCTTACTTAATGGATTTAACGGCCTATCTATCGGATCGTGACTGGATTGGTGGAATTATGATTATCTAAAAAAGCAAGTTGCCGAGGCAACTTGCTTTTTAATCTTTTAAATTTAGTTGTTTTCGCATCTCTTTGCCAATCAGCTCAAGGGTATAAAGAGCTGGTAGTTGAGAGGTAATATTGGCATCCTGGTATTGTTCTTTATTAATGTAATAAGGAATATTAGCGTCCGACAACTTGGCAATCGTTGACTTGGCACTGTTCGTAATGGAAACAATTTTCGCATTGTGAAGCTTTAGTTGATGAATGTTTTTAATGATTTCCTTGTTCTCACCGTCAACCGAGACGATGAAGAGGCAGAGTTTTTTTGAGACCTGATCGGACATGTAATACAGAGGATGATTAGCCAAATCGTCAATGTGAATAGACATTAAGAAGAGTGATGAAAAGTACAAAGAACCATACTGTGCCATTATTTTTGAGGCACCAACACCGACGAAGACCGTCAGTTCCGACTCTTCCAAAATATCACATACTTTCTGAATGGCTGCTTGAAACTCAGGCTGAGCCGTTCGGGTTAGAAAATCGATATAGGTGGTTTCATCTGTTCGATCGATATGAATCAATTGCTGGTCTTTGCGGAACATCCGTAGTTTAATCCGAAACTCTGAAAAACCATGACAGTCAAACTTACGACAAAAACGCAAAATGGTTGTGGTGCTGTAGTGAACCTCATCTGCCAGATCTCGTATTCGCATGTAAATCACCTTGTCAATATTACTAGTAATATAATTATAAATATCCATTTCAGTATCGTTCAACTCAACCATTTCATCTAAAAATAACATTTCTTTGCCTCCACTATCAAGGTGCCAAACACCATTTGTATTCTTATAAATTTTAACATGTAACAACTGGTTACGCAAAGGTAACAGCTACCTTTCAATAGTAACTCATTTCTTACGTGTCGTCATCACTAGGTTATTGCGGGGATAAACATTATAATGATTTAAGTGAAGCGCTTTACACTAAAAATATTGGAGGACGATTATGCAAGGGTTAATGAATTGGTTGGAGCGGCATATTATTCCAATCGCATCAAAAATAGGAAATGAGAAACATTTAGTTGCCTTAAGAGATGGCTTTATTGGGACCATGCCGGCCACGATGGCAGGTTCGATTGCTGTGTTATTGAATGCGTTTTTAAGAGATTTCCCGACTAACTGGGGATGGACTGGTTTTGTTGAAACGATGCAACCGGTCATTAGTGTGAATGGTTACATTTGGGCAGGTAGTCTGGCAATTGTGGCCGTGATTTTTTCCATTAGTTTAGGATATAATTTGGCAAAAGCTTACAATGTTGATCCACTTTCTGGAGCGGTTGTATCGATTGCTGCCTTTATTATGGGCTTAACTCAAAGCGCCACCACAAATCTAACGCTGTCAGAAAAACTACCCGGTAATGTGATTCAGTTAATTGAAGAGGCGGGAGGTAGTGTTACTGACGGTAATACGATTGTGGCAAAAGCATGGGGCTTCTTTAATTTTGATGCCCATATGGGAGGATCAGGCCTATTTACAGCGATTATTTTTGGCTTTGTTTCGGTTATTATATTCTCTAAGTTAATGCAAGCTAATTTAATCATTAAAATGCCTGATTCAGTGCCACCAGCTGTTTCAAAAGCCTTTGCGGCTATTATTCCAGCGTGTGTGGCCTTGTATACTTGTGGCATCATCAACTTTGCTTTTTCAAAGGTGACAGGCTTACCGATGATTGATTGGATTACGACGACAATTCAACAGCCTTTACTTCATTTGTCACAGGGATTTGGTTCTGTTTTATTGATTGTCTTTTTGATTCACTTACTGTGGTTCTTTGGTATCCATGGTGATAATGTAATGGCGCCAGTTTTGTCCACCATTTGGGGGAATGCCATGAACCAAAACATGAACGCTTTCCAAAAAGGGTTGGACATTCCTTATAAATGGGTATCTGGTACCTTTCAAGCCTTTGTGTGGCCAGGTGGCTCTGGGGCTACACTGATGTTAGTCTGTGCGATTTTAGTTTTTTCTAAACGGGCTGATTCCTTAACGGTTGCCAAGTTGAGCTTAGCGCCAGGCTTGTTTAATATCAATGAGCCTGTGATGTTTGGCATGCCAATCGTGCTAAACCCACTGTACATGATACCAGTTATTTTAGTTCCTTGTGTCACGGCAGGAATTACCTATTTTGCGACTATGACGGATTTAGTAAGACCAGTTGTCGTCAGTGTTATCTGGGTAATGCCACCTATTATTAATGGCTTTTTGGCAACAGGTGGCGATTGGCATTCTATTATTTTATCAGTGGTTAACTTATTGGTTGGTTTCCTGATTTGGACACCTTTTGTTTTTGCCGCTAATAAGGTTGAATTAGAGGGCTAGTTAGTCATTATTTCTATTTTAATCAAAGAAATTAACATTTATCACTCTTTTATTGATTTTTGTCATTGACAAGTTGTTAATTATTGCATACAATTACATCTAATAAACAATAAAAGTCTTGATAAGAACTAGTAAGATAATTCTGTTAAACAGAAAGTAGCCGGTAGCTGAGAGGCGCGCATACAGACCTATCTGAATTCCTCTTTGAACTTCGCACCGAATTAAGTAGGCTGCGACGGGTACAGCGCTGCCGTTATCATGCCAAGGTATCAACAGGTACCTATTAAGGTAGTTAATGAAAGTTAACTATAAACTAAGGTGGTAACACGGATTATATGGTCCCGTCCTTTTCAGCAATGGAAAGGGCGGGGCTTTTTTTATTGTTAACTACGGCAGACAAACTAAATTCGAATGTTGCGGTCAAGCTATTGTTTACAGATGAAAAAATGAAGGGAAGTTAGACACATGAGTTTTAAACAATTAAGTAAACCAATCGATTTTGAAGGGATCAATTCACTCTCCAAGTTAACTCCGGAGCAAGTTGCTAAAAAAGCAGCTCGCGACGAAGAGTTAAAACAAATTATTGAAGGCAAAGATGACCGTATTTTATTAGTCATTGGACCGTGTTCTGCTCATGAAGAAGAAGCGGTGATGGAGTATGTTCACCGTTTGGCTAAACTACAAGAAAAAGTGGCAGATAAAGTTTTTATGGTTCCTCGTGTTTACACCAATAAACCACGGACAAATGGGGATGGCTACAAAGGGTTATTGCATCAGCAAAACCCTGAAGGCGAAAGTAATTTAATCAAAGGCATAGCAGCTGTTCGTAGCTTACACAATCGGGTAATTAGCGAAACTGGCTTAACTACTGCTGATGAAATGTTGTATCCGGAAAATCTTGAGTTTGTTAATGACTTAGTTAGCTACATCGCAGTAGGGGCTCGTTCAGTTGAAGATCAGCAGCATCGTTTTGTAGCAAGTGGGATCGACCAGCCTACTGGGATGAAAAATCCCACTAGTGGTAACTTGAAAGTGTTGTTCAATTCTCTGTATGCAGCTCAGCAGAAACAGGAATTTATCTTTAATGGAGCTGAAGTTGAATCCAGCTCAAACCCATTAGCTCATGTGGTGTTACGTGGCGGATTAAATGAATGCGGTGAAATTATTCCTAACTATCATTATGAAGATCTGTTAAAAGTGGTGAATTTTTACAAGGAAGGCAACTTCCAAAATCCATTTATTATGGTGGATACGAATCATGATAATTCTGGTAAACAGCATCAGGAGCAAGTTAGAATTGTTAAAGAAACCTTAGAAAACCGTCATTGGAATGCCGACATGAAGACATGGGTTCGTGGCTTTATGATTGAAAGCTTTCTTGAAGGTGGCCGTCAGGAAGCGGATGGTCAAGTATTTGGTCAATCGATTACTGACCCTTGCCTAAGCTGGGACGACACTGAAGCACTGGTGATGTATATTGCTGAAAATGCCTAAGGAATAGATAGAGTAAGCCCGTCATTGTTCAACAATTGACGGGCTATTTTTTATTGCGCTAAACGACCCTCTAAGTTAACTTGGCGGACTAATTTTCTGTGGGTTTGTTGGACAATCGTCGTTAATAATTTCTCCCAGGAGGGGATGGAATGAATATCTGAGAAAAAAAAGACGGGAGTTTGTTCGCCATAAGAGATAAAACGGTCGGTGATTAATAGGTCGACTTTACTGTAGTCATCAACGAAATTAATGTGACTGTTGGAGAAATAATTAAGAATTTGTTTCTGAATGGAATATTCGCCAATCAAGTAGCCAAAGGTATCAATCATAATGTTATAGGTGGGCTGTTGATAAGAATAAACTAGGCTGTAGAGGATTTTTGTCACTAACTGCTCATAATCCTGCTTTGTTTCCTCTTTCCAACTGGGATAAACTTGACTCGAAGCAGAGACGAGTTCGTTAATTTTTTGTTCTAAAGAGGCCGGTTGATGGGGACCAAATCCCAGTAATTCCATATGAATGGATTGTTTAATATGTGTTTTAAAGTCAATTCCAAAGATATCCATATAAGCACCATAGAGGCTGATCAAATAAATTAATTCAAAGTATTGCTCATCATAACGAGCCAAAACATCAGCAAAAACTTGTTTGATAATGTCATTCGTCAACTGAACGGCATGATCGACAATGACATTTCCTTTTAAACGATACAGTGTTTCCCCAATCTTTACTCGTTGTTCGTAAGTATCAATATTGGGGATTAAAGAGCGGATAAAAAGATTGTAAAACTGGATAGCATCATCTTTGGTTGTTTCAAGAACGCCGCTTTGTCCGAAGATGTTGTTCTCGTTAAGTACGACCTGATAGATGTCTTTAATGTCTTTCCGCTTGATGATAATTGTCTCGAGATAATTTTTTCGTTGCTCATAGGTGTCAATGAACGAATGAAAGACATCTAAGTGTACCAGTGGAATCCGGTCAATTTGATCCAGATGAAAACGATCATTGAGGATAGCCAGTTGTTTTTGAGGGTTATGCTTTGGTTTATGTTCCAGATTGCGTACCATGTCACGTATTTGACAGATAAAAAAAATTCGGTGAGTTTCTGGTCCAGTAATGGAGATAAGAAAATTTTCGCTGATAATCTTAAGTTTAAAGGGAGTCAAATAATCATTGATCTTTTTTATTTTTGAGTAACAGTAACTTTGAGAAATATTGATTTGAGCGCAAAGGCTTAAGATGTTTAACTGGTTTTCAAAAATAATTCCTCTGAAGATTTGGTATTCAATAGAATTAACCAAGTAGCTGTAATAGAGTTTGTTGGTGGTCATTGCTTGAGAAACACCTTCTTTAGTTTTTAAAAAGAAAAATTGATTTTTTTCTTCAATCGAAACTTGATGATCGAAAAGTTGTTTAAGATCATCTTTCAGCGTCGAAATCATGCGACTCGTCGTTGTGGGTGGGGTTTCTAACAAAGTTTCTAACTCTTTTGCTATTACTTTATCATTAGCAAAAAAGATCGAGAGTAGTTTTAATTTAGTGATTTCGTTTTTCTTTAAAAAACTTAGCAACATCGCTAATTCCTTCTTTCTCAATAAAAGTGTTATTTAACGATCCCCGTAATTATGGAAAACAAGTATTCGTTTCTGTTTTAGTGGATCGGTATCAGTGGACTTTGGAGTTATTGTATCAGGTAATTATCCTGTTCGTTATTCCTTTTTGGTTAAATAACCCCAATAGTGATATTGTTCATTCGGGGTGGGGTTTCCGAATAAAAGGGAATACCAATGTTCAATTACGTCAGAAAAACCTAACGAATTTAATACTGATTTAGAATGAAATTCTTTTCAGAAAAGGAAAATAAGTTTGCTTCAGACGTTAATCAGGGCATTATTCGATGATGCTTAATGAACGTTATTTTTTGAATTTTAAGACATAAATAAGATGAGTTATGAAGGGAATGGGAATACAGTAAATTTTTAGTATGAGCCTTTTTTTTCCTGTTTTAAATTGAATAGTAGGTAAAAAAAAAACCTTGAAAGAAATAAGTTGTCAGTAGTCTGATTTCTTTCAAGGGGTTATTAAGTTAAGTTAAAGAGTGTATCGCTGCGACTTAGTTCGCTAACGGTTTTTCGATGTGTGTGTCGGATAATAGTCGTCAAGAGGTTTTCCCAAGAGGCTGTGCAGTGGATATCGTAAAGGAAAAAGACGGGCGTTTGATTCCCATAAGAGACAGAACGATCAGTAATCAATAAATCAACTTGACTATAGTCTTCAACAAAATTAATGTGATTGGTTGAAAAGTAAGACATAATTTGTTTTTGAATGGAGTATTCTCCTAGTAAGAAACAAAAAGTGTCGATCATGATATTGTAAGTTGGCTGTTGATAAGAATAAACCATACTATAAAGAACTTTTGAAATGATGGTGATGTAATCATGTTGAGTCTCTTTTTTCCAGTTAGGATAGACTTGACTGGATTGTGTCACAAGTTCTGTAATCTGAATCTCTAAGGGTGTAGCTTGATGTTGAACAAAATCAAGAATATGATCTTTAATGGGTTGCTTGACTCGTGATTTGAAGTCAATGCCTAAGATGTCAATATAAGAGGTATAAAGTGAGACTAAATAGATCATTTCATAATAACGTTCATCATGATGGGAAATCACATTGGAAAAAACCGTATCGACAATTTTATTGACGGTGGTTATAGCATTATCAACGATAGGATTATCTTTAAGACCAATAAAGTGTTGGCCTATGGCAACTCGCTGCTCACACGAATCAATATTGGGAATTATTGAGCGCATAAATAAATTGTAAAATAAAACAGCGTCATCATTTGTCGTGGCAGAATCATAATTACTGGCAAAAAAATCATTTTCAGTAATTACCAGATGATAGATAGCTCGAATATCTTCACGATTGATTTGGATAGTCTCCAGATATTTTTTTCGTTGTTCGTAGGTTTCTATAAATGAGCTGAAAGTGTCCAAGTGGGTAACCGGGATGCTGTTCACTTGTTCATAGGTGATGTTGTCTTTAGTTAAGGCAATTTTTTTTTCGTGATTATCCCAAGGTTGATTCTCCATATTGTGAATCATGTCATGAATTAGGAAGATGAAAAAGATAATATGTGTTTCTGGACCTTTTATAGAAATATTAAAGGCGTCGCTGACAATTCTTAGTTGAAAAGTTTTTAAATAAGAGTTGATTTTTTTTATTTTTGAATAACAATAACTTTGAGATATATTGACTTCGGCACACAGTTTTAAAATATGAATATTGTTCTCAAAGATGATGTGTTTAAATAGTTGATAATCTAGAGAGTCTTCCAGATAGTAATAATAGAGCTTGTTAGCCGCTTCGGTTCGTGAAATATCAGATGTTTTAGCTAAAGAAAAAAATTGATTTTTCTCTTTAATTTGAATGTGATCATCAAAGACAGCAACCAAATCTTCTTTTAATGTCGCAACCGTTCGGCTGGTTGTGGTAGAAGGAGCCTGAAGTAATTCTTCTAATTCTCTGCTGACCATCTTATCATTAACGAACAAAATGGAAAGTAGTTTTAGTTTGGTGATTTCATTTTTCTTTAAAAAGCTTAATAGCATGGGATATCCCCTTTCATCTTATATAAGGGTGAGTAAGTAAGTGAAAATCACTCTTTGTGGAAAGCTTATATTTTTTTTGGGTGTTTGGCAAGTAAAATGAGTTGAGGATGAAAAGAAGTTGAGGTAGCAGTAAGTCATTCTTCTTTTTTGGGGGAAATGCGCCATTTTGAATGTTGTTCATTTGGGAGAGAGATTCCGAAATAAAGTAAGCATGTGCGTTCAGATAACCTATACTTGTTTATGGGAAGAGCGCTAGAAGAATCTAGTTATAAGCCTTTCTACAACAAGTTAAATAGAGGGAGTGAGGAGATGGCAAGTTACGGTTACATTAAAAAAACCAGCGAAATGGCGAAAATTATTGAACAGGTTAACACCATTTCTCAATATGAAGTAGCCAATATCTTTATTGATGATGAGACTAGTTCAGTTGAGTTTCAAGTTCTATATGAGAGTTTGACGAAAGGTGATTCACTCGTTATTACAAGCTTGTCTGTCTTTGAGCAAACACTACGGCAACTTGAAGAATTTTTTCTCAAATTACAAGAGCTAAACATTCGGTTAATTATTGTTAATGAAGGGATTGATACGAATGAGAGTTGCTTTAGTCATTATTGCCGTATTATGTTAAGTCTGGTTCAGATGGAGAAAGAAGTCGCTAAGCAGCTAACGTTTAAACGGATGGCTAAGGCCAGAGAAAATGGCATTGTGGGGGGGCGGCCTAGTTTGGATCAAAAAGTGATTGACGAAATTATCTATTTGCGGAAGCAACATAAAAAGTCGATTCGCCAAATTGCTAATGAGTGTGATGTGTCTGTGGGGTCGGTTTATAAATATGTGACACAGAATGAAGAACTAAATGCTGTCATAGCAAAAAAGTAAGCCGTTGTGTTCGGTAAGTCGGGGCTTATTTAATAGGGAACAAATCGTTAGATTACGATGGCGCTACCATCGATTCTATAATGCAATAAAATTAGAGAATGGAGTGTGTGACCATTTAAAGGAGGGAAATAATGAGAATAAAAAAGAAGTTTGTCATGATTCAGCTAATCTTAGGTTGTTGGCTTCTTTTGGCTCCTGCAACTCTGGCAAGTGAGATGACCGTTGATGTGGGAGTTGAATTTGGAGATATACTAGTTGACAACCCACCCGCAAACGAACCAATTAAGACGGTCGTTGAAACACCGAAAAAAGTGATGACTTTACCACAAACAGGAGAGTCAATAAATCGTAGTATTCTTGGCCTGGGTGGGCTGATGTTAGCAGGTGTTACCTATGTGGTTGGGGTTCGCATGAAGGGGGGAAAAGAATGAAGTCTTCTACACTCTTTATTACAAGCGTAGCGACACTAATCTTAGCCTATGTGCCGCAAAGTGTCTTAGCGCAAGATGTCACAGGTGATGCATCTACTCGCTTTAAAGCAAACGAAGCAATACAAACACCAAAAGATCCTGAGGACGATGAAGAAATCGTTCCAATTTATCCACCAACAGCAGGCCCACTAAGTATTAACTATGCGTCAAGTGTTAACTTTGGTAAACAAGAAGTCAGCGGTTCAGAGCGAACGTTCTACGCTGCCTCAGATACAGTAATCAAAACCCAGACTGGTGAAACTCGTCAAACTCCTAATTTTGTTCAAGTGACTGATTTAAGAGGGACAGGAGCAGGCTGGACCTTAAGCGTTCGCCAAAATGGACCACTGACGAACGACAATAATGTGACTATTTCTGGAGCAAGGTTATCTATATCAGCTATCAGTGTCAAGCCCCAACATGGGGAAGCTGAAATGGTGACCGAAATGAACGAACAAACACTAGATGAAAATGGTAGCAAGCAGGCTATCTTGACATCGCCAGAAGGAAGCGGTATGGGGACTTGGAACGTCTATTTGGGCTCTGAAAATGATGCCACGAAGGCCATCAAGCTTGTTGTTCCAAAGAATCAACCAAAAGAGAAGGGAAACTATACAACTAGCTTGACCTGGTTGTTAGAAGATGTCCTCTAAAGAAAAGGGAGAAATAAAAATGAAAAAATTCAACACAGTTACAATTTTAAGTGCTTTGGCACTAAGTGCAGTAGTAGCGCCAATCACAGGTTCTGCAAATAATACAATCGGTAGCGATGCTAAAACAGAATTTAAAGCCAATGATACAACTGAAGTTAACCCGACAGATCCAGAAAAAGAAATTCCAACGCCTGTTAAACCTGGTGAACCTGGTGTCGACAAACCAATCGTTTACCCTGGTGGCGCATTACGCTTGAACCACATTCCAACCATTTCATTTGGTGTCAATAATTTAGCAAGTGGTCAAGCTGATTATTACGCTCAATTTGAAGAAGTGGAAGAAGTAGATGGCGGATTAATTTCTGATCGTGCAAGCTTCGTTGAAGTTGCTGATGAGCGAGGAACCTTTGCTGGCTGGACGTTGAATGTTGCTAGCGATGGTGTCTTCAAATCAGCAAAAGGTGATATTAATGGCACGATTACGTTAAACAGTGCTGTTCTACGTGGCTCTTTTGGGATGGACCCTCAATCAGATAAAGCACCTTCAATGACTAGCAGCGTAGTCGTAGGGAAAGATGCACCGACAGCTGAAGTGATGAATGCGGCAGAAGGGAAAGGGTATAACACTTGGCAAGTAGTTTACGGAAATTCAGCGACAACAGGCACTATTACAGGTGACGATGGTACGGTAAGAAATTCAGCGGTTAAGTTGACAGTCCCAGCTAATCAACAAGTGTATGCTGGTGAAGCATACACAGCAAAATTAGTTTGGACATTGCAATCAGCTAAATAAACTCGTCATTAGACACAGTGATGATTGCATTATAGGAGGAAATAGGATGAAGAAAATTATAGGTGGATTAGTAATCTGTGGTGCAGTCTTGGTTGTGAGTACCACTACTGTTTTAGCAGAAGAATTTAAGGCTACTACAGAAGGGTCAGTATCATTTACAACGGATAAGGATAAAACAGGAGTTATCACAAAACCGGAAGAACCAGGGGTTGTGATTGTACCGGAAGTAGATGAAGGAAATAAAACCGTTGGGGATTTACGTCTGCAGTTTGTTCCGAGTTTCAAATTTGGTATCAATGAATTGAAAGTTGGGGAGCAATTACTTAACCCAACCCTTATTAAGTATGAGCAAACTGTACCAGCAGAAACTGGTGACAAGTATATTCCTCATTTTATTCAAGTGACGGATGTTCGTGGAAAAAAACAAGGTTGGAACTTAAAAGTAAGTAGCACCACCTTTAAAACAAGTGCTGGCGACGAGTTACCGTATGCGAAAATCACTTTTAAACAAGCTAAATTATCAAATGATGTCTACAATGCAACAGAATTAGCTGATAAAGTTAAGACTTTTGCTGACGGTGGCAACACATTAGATATTCCAACAGAAGCATCACAAGCGGCTTTGGTAATGAGCACAAAAACAGCAGATGCAACCACAGATGGAACTGGAACAACAATTGTTTTAGACGATTCTTATGATAAAGATAAAGTGTATGCAGCTACAGAAAAAAATGCGCAAGTTGTCTTAACGAAAACAAATAAAGATATCCCAGTAATAGCAGAAACTGGACAACCAGAAAAAGTTTACAAAGCAACGATTACATGGACGTTAACAGACGCTTTTTAGGAGGAATGAAATGATGAAAAAAACAATTGCAATCACAAGCATAGTGACATTAGCAGCAGTTGCCGTACTAAGTCCAACAGCAAGTGCCGCACCAGTTGGAACACCCTTAACGACGGACGGAACAATCAAATTCGTTGACGGTCCCGTAGATGAGTCAGGTAAAATTGTTAAACCAAATGAAAATGATATCAATGGTGATAAAGAAGAAATTATCGATTTAGAAGATAAAGGTGCCTTTGGTACTGGGCCACTACGTATTCAATTTGTACCTAACTTCGTTTTTGGAACAAAAGCAGGTTTTACCTCAGATGCTCAAGAACAAAATGCGAAATTAATTGATTACAAAAAGGCTGATGGGACTGCAAGTGGCAAGAAAATTCCAGCATTTGTTCAAGTGACTAATAATACAGGAGATGCCAATTTGACTTGGAAACTTAGCGCAAAGTCATCTAAGTTCGAACAAGTGGATGCAAGTGGCAATAAGATTGCTGGGGGTCAAGTATTAGATGGTGCTTATATCTCTTTAGATGGTAGCACCTTAACCATGACTAAAGGTACGTCTGCCTCAGCAGCAACAGCAGCGTCGAAACAAGCTACTTCAAAAATTCCAACAGATGGCACATCATTAGTTGTCTTAAGTTCTAAAGCAGACACGAATGGTAAACAAATTTCAAACGTCTTCCATGACAATTACACAGAAGCTGGAACATACGCAACAGATGATTCTGCAGGTGTTAAATTTGTTAAACCTGCGGGACAAGCGGCATTGAAAGATGCAAACTATAAAGCAACGATTACTTGGACATTAGAGAACGGTTATTAAAAATCAGACAAAAAAGGGGAAATTAACAATGAAAAAATTAACAGGATTATGTAGTGTATGTGCTTTAGCATTATTAGTGGCACCAACGGCTTTAGCGGAAAATGTAGCAGACAATACGGAGATCAAAACCAATGGATCTATTAACTTTACCAAAGAAACAGACCCTGAGAAACAAGGTGTCATCAACCAACCAGATGAAACAGGTGGCGAAAACACAAAAGAAATCGAATTACCTGGACAAGGAAATAGTGGTAAAGGGTTATTACGTATTCAATTCGTTCCTAACTTTGAATTTGGTACACAAACGGGAATTACGGCGGCAAAAGTGGAAGCCAATGTTAACTTGTTAGACTACAATTTTAAAGGTGAAACATCGAAAAGCAAAATTGCACCATTTGTTCAAGTATCAGATGAGCGTGGGCTATCTGGTGCTGAGTCTGCTTGGCAACTACAAGTAAAAGCTTCTCCATTTAAAGGCACTAAAGATGGCGTTGAACACACACTATCAGGTGTTAAATTTGTTTTAGCAGAAAGCACCTTAACAATGGATTACAAAACTAGTGCTCAAGCAAGTAACTTTATTGCAGGACAAGCAACAGATGCCGTTATCGGAACAGACGCAGCGTCACCAAGTGTGAAAGTTTTAGAAACAAAAGCTGGTCAAAGTACTAGTGGTTTCCAAGCTTCAAACGTCTTTTATAATAACTATCAAAAGGATGTAGCACCATCTGGAACCAAAACAACTGGTGTTAAATTTGTTAAAGATGCTGGATCAGCACCAGTAGAGGGTGTTAACTATGTCTCTACACTTAGCTGGACATTAACTGACGCTAAATAAAAAATCACACAATGAACGGAGAAAATAGGATGAAAAAAACAAAATTAATCACAACATTAGCATTAGGTGGTTTCTTACTTTCAGTAGGTGCCTTGAATGCCGCAGCTGCAGATAACGAAGCATCAACTAACGGGACAGTTGAATTTAAAACACAAGATGAAACAAGTACAGGGGTGGTAACAAAGCCTGACACTGAAGGTGAAATAATTGAACCTGAAACAGGTGGCAAGACAAAAGGGCCTCTACGTTTAACTCACGTGCCAGCTTTTGACTTTGGTCAAGTAGACATCTCGTCTGATACAGTTTTTGCCAATGCCATCTTGGAAAAATATAACAATGTAGGTGAAACTGCCAAACATGATATCTCACACTTCATTCAAGTGGAAGACGTTCGTGGGACTAAATCTGGTTGGAAAGTTAGCGTGACGTCTTCTCAATTTTTACCGAGTGATACCACTAATAACAAACCGCTAGCTAATACACACATCGTATTGCAAGAAGGCCAATTATTTAACTCACGTATGGATGCGGCTGAATTGGCTACAACAGTTGAAGGCTTTACGAAAAAGACCGCTATTAAAAATGACGGCAGCGCCATTGATTTGTTAAATACAGTTGCAACTAAAAACACAGACAGCTCAAAAACATCATTGATCTTTAATGATGCCTATACAAGTGATGTGGCAAATGCTGGTAGCATTATTAAAGACGGTAAAGCAACTAACCCAGGGGTTCAATTGAAAGCTGTTGGGACGGATGAAAAAGCTAAAGATGAAACATATACTGCGACATTAACTTGGTCGATTGTCGACGCTAAGTAATAGGCGTACACAGAGTTAATTAGCCGAGGCTAATTAACTCGCATTAAAAGATTTTATGTCGCACATGCAGTAAGATTGTGGAAATAGATTGAAAGTATTAGGGTGACTTTTCCTTTTTCCAGAGGTTTACGACAAACATAAAGATCTGAATGTTTCATTCATTTGTTTTGTTGGCATTATAATAAATAAGGACGTGGAAAAATGAACAAAAAAACAATCAAACTAATTATGAGTATTCTCTTATTTCTAAGTATCGTAGGTGGTGTGTCGCAAACGGCCTTTGCAGATAGTACGCCCATCTCAGTCAAAGCAATCTTACCTGACAATCAACATGATAAAAATGTGTCTTATTACAACTTGATGATGAAAGCTGGAGCAACTCAAGAGATTGAACTACAATTGTTCAATTCATCCGATGAAGATGCTGTGGCAGAAGTTAGTTTAACTGCGGCCACAACTAATGATAATGGGTTAATCGATTATAATTTACCAGATAAAGAAATTGACAAAAGTTTGCTCTATCCGTTTAACAAGATCGCATCAACACCTAAAGAAGTCACGATTCCAGCTAAAAAAGATGTGATGACGAAAGTGACAATCGAGATGCCTGTTATGGAATTCGATGGCATGATCTTAGGTGGAATTAACGTCAAAGCTAAAAAAGTGGAAGCGGAAGAAAAAAGTGAATCTGGCGGTATGAAGATTGAAAACGAAATGAGCTACGCCATCGGAGTGGTCTTGCAAGAGAACGAAAATCCAGTTAAAACCGATATGTCTCTAGAGCGTGTTTTTGCCAGTGCGGTGATGGGGGCGAATACGACTAAAGCAACATTACAAAACCCAACCTCTGCCGTGATGGAAGATGTCTCGATTGAAGCGAAGGTTTATAAAAAAGGAAATGATACCGTTTTGTTTGAAACAAAAAAAGACGGTTACCGAATGGCTCCTAACTCAAGTTTTGACTTCGGCGTGGGCTTAGGAAATAAACCCTATGTCACAGGGGATTATGTTATGAAGGTTACGGCCACGAGTGATCCTAAAGATCCAAAAAATGGTGAGGAGCAGACCTGGAATTTAGAAAAAGAATTCAGTGTGACGGCGGCAGAAGCCAAAAAGCTTAACGATGCATCGGCAGTTGAACTAGAAAAAGATTACCTAATGTATATCATCATCGGAAGCGTCTCAGCGATTGTTCTAATTGGAGGGCTGACCACATTAGTGGTTCTTCGCAATAAGAAAAAACAAGCTGCCATTCAAGCCGCTAAAAAACGTAAGCGTAAATCAAGTAAAAAATAAGAACGACTCAGTTGCGGGTGCAATTAGCAGGCTGAGAGCCCATTTTGGATAAAAATGGGCTTTCAGTACATGATTGGCTACCATTGGAAGGAGTGAAATGAGTGAAGAAACAAACGAATATGCGCAAAATTGTTCTAGGGTTGTTAACAGTGACTATTTTGTTAGGTGGCTATATAGCCATGGATGAACCTATGACGAATCTCGTCGCACAAGAAGTAAGCAGTGAATCAACAGAAAAATTGTCTAGCTCAAGTCAAACTGAAACGACTGAAGAAAACACCGTGGAATCGGATATAGCAGAGGAAACAGCAATTACTGAGGGGCTGTCACCGTTAAAGGATCCAAGGTCTTTGCTTATGGCCAATAGCCGAGCGAGTGCGACGACCTTAGATGCACGAGAAGCAGAATTATTTGCCGACGGTTGGACAACGAGAGTAGGGTCTCAGAATACAGCACTTGAAATCCCGATCCCAGGTGATGACTTAGGTGGGAGGTTACGCTATTTCTTTGGTTCTACAGCTATGAGCGGCGCTAAATTACCATTAAGCACCATCAGCAATTGGGCAACTATTCGGATACCCAATGTACAATATATTTACAAAGGGACTAACGGCAATGATATCGTTGAAGACCATCTTTTTAGTATTCGCGCTAGCGATAGCTCTACAGATACGGAAGCAAAGGTAGCGCTTCAATTTGCGACACAGCAAGGGTTAATTGTGGCTAACGGTTCTGGAAGTTCTAGTGTTTTAACGTTAAAACCAGAGACAGCACGTATGTATGAGAAGACAGCTGGAGGTTTAACCTCGATCAAATTGATCTATGATGCGCGGTATTTTACAGCAAACTACAATCCGGAATTACTAGTTGAAACAACCATGACTCCCTTGCCAACAGGAAAAATCAAAATCAGCCAACAAGTCACAAATAAATCGGTAACCCCACAAGAGGGCTTTATGTTGGGTTATTCAGAGGATACTCAACTTGTTGGAGAGGATGATGTACCGATTTATTATGTAGGAGATAATCGAGGTGTGTATATTAAATCCGTAGGGAAAAGTAGTTCAGTAGACGCGAAATCTCTAAAATTAACGTATTTAATGTCACCGCTGGATATAGGAAATCAAGCACCTCAAAACTGGGTAGGCTATCAGTGGAACAGATTCCATACAGTCACCGGTACAATTAAAGGAGACAATTTCTTCAATTCTACATATACGACGTTTTCAAATGCTTATTCCACAGGTCAAGAAATAAAAAATGGTCTTAAAGATCAGCAAATTATGTCAAGTATAGATTCTGGCGTTCACATGAAGAACCAACCGATAACTTTCAAAACTGGTGAATCCACAGGGTTTAGCTGGACGTTGGGGATAGATGGAATGTCAGCAGGTCCTACGGTTAAGCTTGATAAAGAGCGTGAGGACCTTGAACCTAACTTTGGAACTTATAATGTTAAAGGGACTTGGAATGATAGCGAAGATAATCAAACAGAATTATTCTATCGTGTGAATGACGGCAGTTTTGTATCATTAGGGATAAAAAGCAACACCAATCTAGGATCATCTGTTGAGTTTCAAATTCCTTTGACTAGTAGTCAATTAAATACAGGTCAGAATACGGTAGAGGTGAAACTGAGAAACTCCGCTGGTAAAGAATCGACTGTTAAATCGATGACCATTAATGTCAAAACAAAAGTGGACATTAAGTATGTCAATAGCTCTAATGTAGCGATTACCCCACCAGCAGGATCACCAACAAGTTTAACCGGTCTAGTAGGTGAAGAGTTCACAATCGCCATCCCGACCATTGATAAGTACACATTCTCAATTAACAGTAGTAATGTGACTAAAAGTGGTAATAATTTGATTGGTAAGTATACAACTGCGACTCAAACAGTGACAGTCACTTATAAATTAACCCAAACACATGGTGTAGCAAATATTACCTATAAAGATTCAGAAGGCAATGTTATCACACCCCCTGCAGGTGTTAATGCACCAACAAGCGTTACCGGTTTAATCGGAGACACACTCAAGGTTGATACGCCTGATATGACACCAAAATATGAGATTTCTACAATTACTGGAACGTCGATTGTTTCAAGTGACAAGAAAAACTTTTCGGTGACATTTACAGAAGCGGCTATCAATATTGTGCTTACTTATAATATTAATGGTAAAGCCAACATCAACTATGTTGACGAAGGGCGTAATCCAATTACCCCACCAGCGGGTTCACCAACAGAACTTTGGGGGCAAGTGGACACCGCTAAACGGGAGGCAGTTCCAAACCTCTTACCGTTGTATGAAATCTCATCTGTTGAAGGTGCAACTCTTTCAGGTGATAAAAGTAGTTATCTATTGGTTGGTTTTACCAAAGCAGATCAAACAATAACTCTAGTTTACAAAGCTATTCCACAAACAGTTACCATGAGCGTGAAATACTTAATGACGGGCACGACGAATGGCGTGATTGATTTGGTTTCAAAGGATGCAGTGAAAGAAGTCAAGCGAACAGTGGTAATTGGTCAATCGATTGCTGGGTATTCTGATGGATATAAAAAGGACATTGATGGTTACAACTATAAATCTGTTACAGGGAATACGGGGAATGTCCCAGATAAAGATTTTGAGGTTGTTTACTATTATGAAGGTGTATTGAGTTTAGAAAATGTCCCAGATAAAGTTGATTTCCAAAATACTAATAGCTTGATTTCATTTGGTACGAAGGATATCTACCCTAGGACACCGATTCAAGTCGGTATTTTAGATACACGCGATATCAGTAACCAATCTTGGGAATTACAATTAAGTGTTGCAACGCCAATGCAGACGGCTTCTAGTCAGTTGCTAAAAGGCAACTTGAAAATTAATCAAGGCGGTAACGATTTGACATTATCCTCCACAAAACAAGTTGTGAGAAAACAAGGGACTAAAAGCCTTGGACGCGAAAACTTAACTTGGGGTGCCGCAAGTGATAAAGGGTTATACTTAGAGCAACAACCAGGTAATTTGAAAGACGTGACGTATGAAGGGAAACTTTCATGGCAGTTAACGGATGGTTTGTAAGAGTGATGCTTAAAACATAAAAATTAATGGGATGAACTAGAAAAAAAGCAGTCAGCAAGAGAGAGAATTTGCTAGCTGCTTTTTTTGTCACTAACTGCACATAATATCAAAGATAGCTACTCATTGGGAGAGTAGAGTTAGCCGCAGAGGTATTGTTACCTTTTTTGTTGCTTAAAATAAGTTCAGATCAAGGTGATTTTATCAAGCGATTATCTTGACGAACTAACGTAAATAAGTTAACAATAAAGCAATAGAACAACAAAAGGAGCGAGAGCTAATGGTGACATTTTTATCAAAAACAGAAGCGTCAAAGGTTCAATTGTTAAGGTATCTGGCCTTAAATAACTTAAGTGCTCCTGTCGATGATATTGCTGAACATTTTCATGTCTCAAATAGAACGATCTCACGACGCTTTAATGATCTGAAGAAAGACTGTCAGCAAGTATTTTTGGAAGAGGACTTACAATTCACAAAGAAAAACGGTAATTTTTCGATACAGTTAGAAGGAGACGTTCCGCTGAATTATGTGGTTGATTATTTACGTTTAACCTATATTCGCCAGTCAGTTGAGTTCGACATTCTTAACCGATTATTGACGCACAAGTATGAAAGTATCCAAGAATTAGCAGATGAACTGTTCTTAAGTCCTCCTAATTTATATCGGTATCTGTATACGTTAGAACCGCTGATTAAAAAATTTGATATGTCTTTTTTATTTATTGATAATCCATCTGATTTAAATTTGATTTACACAGAGCGACGGTTACGGTTATTTACTTATTATTTTTATTGGAATTTTTATAAAGGCTTGGAAATACCTGAAGCATTGAGGCAGCAAGAAGGTCAAAAACAGTTAATAAGACCGGTCATTGGTCACCATCTTTTGCCGACTAAACAAGCTCAAATTAGCTATATGGCGGGAATCAGTCGAACAAGAATTAAGCAAGGTCGGATTATCGATATGGAATCAGAGATCTTTCAAATTCTGACTATTTTCACCCAAACTAATGACGTGTCTCAGAGTTTTGCTTTTTTTAATGAACTGGGATGGAATGATTCAACTAAGGAGCGTCATTTTTTTAATTATTTAATGCGCTTAAAAATTGCGGAAGTCGATGATGATCAGCAAAAGCATGAGACGGTTACGAATTTATTGAAGCTGAACACGCCAATCATCAATGAGAGTCGAGCGCTAGTCGAAAAAAGCCTAGCTCATCTTGCTATTAGGCTTTCAGATAAAAATTTGATTCAATTTTATTATCACAGTGCGATTTTTTTTGTTTACGCTAATTATTTTAATATAGATTTGCCAGAAGAGTTTGGAGTTCTTCGCAAGGTCAATCTGTATGATCAAGAGGAGAGAAACACCGGGTTGATTAAACGAGTTTCTGATTTTTATCAGGAATTTAATGCTGACCACCGAATCCCAGAGGAATACGATGAAATGGTAAAAGGTGTTATTAGTTTTTCACTTCATGCTGAAGAGCAGAAAAAGCTGGTTATTGCCATCCAATTATCCAAAAATATTATGGCAGAACCTTTAGTGAAAGCCAAGTTAGGCAATATCTTTAATCCTAATGTCCTCAAATTCACTCAAAATGTATCGGAAGCAGATATCATTGTGTCGGATAGTTATGAAGGCTCTTTTCCCAACAAAGCTTATTTTTATATGACGAATTTAGAAGATAATTCACAGTATAAGCAGTTATTTCATTTTATTGAAAATGCCTTATTTGTAAAAGAATTTACCCCCGTCTAAAGAAAGTGGCCGAACTGCTAACCTCCGTAATCACTTATTGATTACAAAGGCAGCTTTGTGCCTAGGGTATGGACTATCTTCGCAAAGCCATACTGCGTTTAGCCAAATGACGATACAACGTTGGCGGGGTGATATCGCATTCTGTGACGATTTGACTGATTTCCTGATTCGTGTGTTCGTAAAGATAAAGTGCTCGTTCAATATTATGTGTTTTTGAAGGTCGACCTAGCTTAACCCCCTTTTGTTTTGCCACCTCAAGGCCGGCCATTACTCGCTCTCGAATAAGACAGGCCTCCATTTCTGCGAAGGCGCCCATGATGGTGAAAATTAACTTTCCCATGGGAGTTGAGGTGTCGATATGGTTGTCGATACTGACAAAGTTAATGTTATGAGTTTCAAAGAAATCTAAGAGCCTTAGTAAATGTTGAGTCCCCCTTGCTAGTCGATCTAATTTTAGAATTACTAGCGTATCGCCTGGGGCTAATTCTTTTAACAGTTGTTCTAAGACGGGGCGGTTCTTTTTACGGCCACTTTCATATTCCTTATAAATTGTATCAACGCCATATTCTTCAAAAGCCACCAGTTGTGTATCAAGTTTTTGATGTGTAGTACTAACCCGTGCATAACCAATTATCGCCATGTAAGAACCTCCTTTATTTGATACTTAATCATACATCAACTTTGTGAAGAAAAATTCTTGAGAGTTGTCATAAAATAGGACAAAAGTTTTAAATTGAACGTTTTTAAGAAAAGGGAATTCCTTTATTCTTTTTGTCTTCGCCGAAGAGGGAGATTTCCTTGTTTTAAATGATAGTACAAAGTTGGGACGGAAATAGCTGATAGTCTAGCGATTTCCGCAATAGGTAAGTCGGTTGTTAAATATAAATCAATGGCTTTCCCCACTTTGTTTTTTTCAGGAGGGCGTCCTAATTGTACGCCATTTTCTTTTGCTGCTTCAAGGCCAGCCATGACTCGTTCTCGAATGAGCTCGGCCTCCATTTCGGCAAAAGCACCCATAACGGTAAAAAAGAAGCGTCCCATGGCAGTGGAAGTGTCAATATTATTTTGGATACTCACAAATTGAATATCTTGATTATCAAACTGCTCTAATAGTAGCAAGAGTTGTTTAGTTGTTCGTGCTAAACGATCGAGTTTAAAGATAACGAAAGTATCACCAGGTTTCAAGGCGCTTAATGCTTTGTTCAATTCGGTGCGAGTGGTATTGCGACCACTTTCGTATTCCATAAATAGCTGATCCACACCATAACTCTCTAAGGCGGAAAGTTGAGAATCAAATTTTTGTTGATGGGTGCTAACACGCATATAACCTACTGTTGTCATAAGTTAGGGCTCCTTTTAGTTCATTTAATTTTCGTTTAATGTTTTTCGGTTGTTTGGTTAGTTATTGGTAGGAAAAAAATTATTCTGGTTTATCTTGTATAACTTGGGGTGTTTATAAAAGAAAGAGTAAAAAATAGTATGGAGGATCGGATTATGTCGAAAGCTGCTTTCCCTATGGAAAATAGCTTTTTCATCCTAACCTATGGAAATAAATTGAGAGTTCAATAAATAACTGTTATTTTTTTGTTGACATCCCTTTTGAATTATAATAAACTATAGTTTTTATTAATTCAGAATAACATACGTTTCTCCTGTCTTTTTATGTTTTAAAATGCCGATATATCGGTATTTTAAAAATGAAGCCAGGGGCTTTTTGGCGTTAAATTTGCTTTTATTAATATCTATAGTTTTTATTAATTCATGGAGGAGGCTTTTGTTCAGTATTTTTTATATAGAGGGGTTTAATGGACAGGTGACTTTTCCTGTTAAATAAAGTTTAGTTTTATAAACAGGTCAATCAGCATCGTAAAAGCGAGAAGCGACTAATAAATGGAGAAAGGAATGTAGCCGATGGTTTTATATGCCTATGTTAGAAAAGAGTACCCTGCCTCAACTCTGGAGCAGTTGAGGATGTTAAGTGATTATAAATGTGAAGAAGTATTTATAGAAGAAAATGATATTTCCAATGGTCATGAACTTGAGCGTTTAGTTGACTGTCTTCAAGAGGACGATCAGTTATTGGTGTATGACTTGCGAGCATTTGCAAAAGGGGCGAAGGACTTTAAACAACTATTGGAGCAGTTAACACGCCAAAATATTCGTTTGATCAGTTTACAAGATAAATTGGATACTGAAGTCTCACAACAATTTTACTCTGATGCCTTGTTAGTTCTAAATATGGAAGAGAAGTATCGGAAATACATGATACGAACTAGTTTGGAGCAAGCGAAGTTAGCAGGACGTGTAACGGGACGTCCTCGTGTTGAAGACGACGTGATCAGTAAAATCGTCTTTCTTTTTGAGAAAAAAGGGAAGTCCATGAGAGAAATCGCTGAAATATGTCAAGTTTCTTTAGGAACCGTTCATAAGTATATAAAAAAGAATATGGGAACAAAGGGCCCAGAGGTCTGTTAAGCACATTAAGTGCTAATTAAAGTGGTTTCGTTTAGTTGAATTAAGAAACAACTAATTGAAATAGATACTGTCACACAGACAGGGTATTTTGAGGCTGTTAATCAAAATATTGTGAACAGTGGTCAGACAAGGATGATGGCCACAGGATTTTTGAGGAAAGGAGGAAAAAGATGAAATTAAATAAAGATGGGGGAGTTAAATGCCTGATAATTGGTTTGGCCGTAGTGACCTTACTTGGGTTTTCCTTACAAGATGTCTCTGGCAGAACCAAACTGGTTGCAAAAGAAGCTATTAGCAGTGAGAGAATTATCGACACTTCTAGTAGTATCCTTGAAGAAACTAGTACTAGCACTGCTCTCAAATTAGACAATTCCAGTAAGTCTGAAAGAACGGAGGAATTGGTAACCGCAGATTCAACGACCTCAACGATGGAAGTGAGTCCGACACGGGTTAATTTACTTGATGTTGGAGTAGCTGAAGTGGGAACGTGGGAAGAATTTGCAGCTGCTTTGGGAGACGCGAGTATTACTACGATTTCGCTGAAAAATGATATTACGTTATCAGGCACTTTAAACAATGTCAATGGCATCTTTGATAAAGGGTCGGTGGATACAGATGGGAATTTAGTTTACTTTTTTGTTGAAAAAGCGGCCATTTCTAGAACTTTAGTCATTGATGGAGGTGGTTTTACCTTTGACTTTGGCAATTTAGCTATCGGTTTTTCCAACGGTAGTGTTAACGCAGCCAGTTATTGGAATATTACCCTACAAAATATGGACGTGAAAACAACTAACTTATATGCGCCTTTCTTTTATCCAAATGTTTACTTAGCTAATTCAAGTATTCCGAGTGAAAATAAGGGATTGACAGGTGCCAACGCGACGAATTCAAAATTGAAAGTAGCTGACAATGCCAGAACCATTTATTTGATTGATACTTTTGAAGAACTGGTGGGCGGTATTGGGATGATTAATATCACCGATATTCAGTTTGTTGATGATATTATTGCTGGCAGTTCGGTTAATCTAAGATTCCGCGTACCAACGTACAATAATGGGGTGGATTATGTCACCAATGCCCGAACCTACAATAATTCGTCAGGTGGTACCATTTGGATTTATATGAACGCTCAAGGGGTAGCACGTCATGTGGTAATTGAAGGGGATGGTTACACACTTGATGTTGGCGCAATCACTTTCTGTTTCTACGATGCGACGGTGCAAGCACCAACAAGTGGGGCTGTCAACTGGGATATTACTTGGCAAAACATGAATACTTACCATGGGAACTATTGGGGAATGGCTGAGTATTATGATATTGGTAATGCTGCTGAACCAAAACAAATGATGAGATACAATAACTTCACTAATAGAGGGGCTCAGTTAATAGAGTCACCTTTATCAAAAATGGAGTTTGCGGGGAATGTGGATGTTCGTCAGGAAGATTCCTATACGTCTAAACGCAAGGATGGCACCATGATTAGAACTTGGAATGTTAACAACAATAACAACCAAACGATTTCTGGCTCATCTGCGGTTTTTAAAAAAGGCGCTAAGGTTTATATTTCCTCTACAAGAGGGCCTGTTGTGCACCTTCAAAACGGCTTAGGTGCTAATAGCAACTTTGAAATTGAAGAAGGGGCGAATGTAGAACTTGTCCGATCAGGAATTGGAACCGCAGGACAAGGGGCAAACTCGGTGATTCAAATTGAAGAGGGGAGTTTACTTGTGGATGAGAGTGCTTATTTGAAGGCAACTTCTCTCGATACGACTAACCCCAATGTGCTGTACTTGCAAAATAACACCTCTAAACTAGTGGTTGATAAGGACGCTGTTGTTGATTTAGAAACGATTGGTCACACAGGCACCGACAACGGGACATTATCACGAAGAAATCCGATTTACATGGTTGGTGGTACGATTCAAGTCAACGGATCACTAAACTTAATAGGCACTCAGATGGGGAATTCTGGTACCCACTTGTTTTATGCCCAAAATAAAGTTGAGTTTATCGTGGGAAGACTAGGCTCATTGGACATTCAATCTGATAGTACCAATGGAGCACAAAGTTTGATGTATCTCAATAATGCGACGTCATCCTTTAAGTTTTCCGATGCAAAACGAGTTAACTTGCAGAAGACAACGGCAATGACGGGAACTGGTGGCTTAATTTACATGGCTAACGGTGGAATTCTGGATGTTTCTGTTCAGAACGTTTATCAATGGTTGGCTGGTAATATGGCTGGAGGCGAATCTTCGGCAGAAGCTGGTTTTACCTATGGCTATGAGCCGATGAGTAGTATGAAATTGACCTATAATGGCAGTGCCTTAAGAAGTAAAACCGGTAATTCCATGTTTACAGATACCAAAGATCGCTTTTTAGCGAACTTTACCACCCAAGGTCAACAACGAGTTTTATTTGAATATGTCCCAGCTCCGAGTGTTGAAATTCAAAGCATTTCTAATGATAACCCACAAGATCCAGGTGCTATTACGATTTTGGGTTATGCGCGACCTGGCACGTTTGTGCGACTTTGGGAAGATCCTAAAAATGGGACAACAGCGGCGTTAGTTAAAGGCACGGAAGACACGGTTAAAACACCGATTACATATCCGAGTTTTGATGTGACAGCACTTGATGGTGAAGGCAATAAGATGTACACCGATGATCCAACGAAAGACTTTACGGTTAAAGCTGATGGCGCTGGGGATTGGAGTTATACTATTGCTTCAAAAGATGTCAAGCACTTTACTGCCAATAATGTCATCAATGCCTTTGGGTTTAATAACTTGAAGTCGGAGCATGCAACCCAAATTGTTTTGGATAAAACGGCTCCAACGGGTACGCCTGTTAAGTATTATGCAGTAAAAGGCGATGCCATACCGCTTGCTGATGTTTTTGTTAAAGACGCTTCAGATACAAACCCGATTGCGGCTCAGGCAAAGGTTAACTATGCCTATAATTCAGCAATGGATATGACAAGCTTAATGGAGATTCCTTCGACAGACGAAGCTCCCCATAAAGTTCAAATCGATCTCTCTGACAGTGCACTGGATCCTGTAACCGGCAATGAGGCGGTGAATACCCGAACCATTGAAGCAGAGCTGGTAGTCCTTGACAAACCAGTGACTATCGATATGAATGCGTCTGAAGTGACGGTTGAGTATAAGGCTATTCGTGAGATGACAGATGCAGAATTAAAAGCTTGGATCATCAAAGAATCAGGCGCATCCGGTTATAAAATAGACCGTGGTGGTGTGGTTGATTTGAGCGATAAAATTATGGTTAGTGATTTAGGTGGTTTAAATAAGATCGATGCCATAGTGGCAGCCGATGGGAATATGCTTGTGTCCTTAACAATACCTGAATCAGCATCAGGCTTTGCCGATTATACAACTACGGTTAAAGTCAAGGTAATCAATTTATTGTCTACCTTAACGGTTCAGTTTGTTAATGAGAATGATGAACCGATGGCAGGTTATACACTGACCATTACTGAAAGAAATGGTGATAAGCTAGTGGTTAGCGATGAAGTTGATTTGACCGATTCCCAATACGGTGTGGCTGGGCAGTTAGCAGCTTTGGAGTTAGCTGGATTTGAAATAGTCAAACGTCCAGAGAAGGAAACCACTTTCTATTTGAATAATACAGAAGTTACAGCGACTTATAAAGTCACCGGCTTGGTTTATCTGTCCTCGGCACCAACCACGATTAATTTTGGGAACATCAGCTATGATGCCAAAGTGAAACGAGTTGACGATGGGACATACGAAGGTGATTTGGTCGTAAACGATACACGGGCAACTAAGTCGAAATGGTTGCTAGGTGCGAAGCTTCAATCGCAAATGACTAATACCGCTGACCAAGCGATAAAACTAGTGGATTCACTGCAATATATCAATGGTGATGACACAGTTATTCTAAATGATGGGATTCAAGGTATTTATCAGGAAAATGATAGTACGGAAAAAAGTCTGAAAGTCACGAACATTTCAGACACTTGGGGGAAAACCAAAGAATCAAACGGCATTAAACTAGTCGTTGATCCAACAAAAGCCAACGTATTAAAAGGAACATACACCGGTGTCATTGAATGGCAATTCATGGAGGCGACACCTTAAGGATGAACGGAGGTAACCGCGTTGAAAATCATTAACAAGAGTCTCACCTTCTGTTTAGTCGTCCTCATTTGTGGTATTTTGCCCCATAGCAGTGTGCTAGCTGCGGAGTCTGGTGGCGGGCAAGTTTCATCTAACAGTAAAATCACTTTTTATAGTGACGAGCCTAAAAAAGAAGAGCCTAAGCCGACACCAACACCTAAGCCAACACCTAAACCGGGAATCCTTCCGCAAACAGGTGAGGCGGTCAAAAACTTCTCCTTGGCAGGAATAACACTATTGAGCATCACTGTTATTCTATTCCTTAGGAAAAGGAGGAAAGAGTATGAAAAGTAATTTACTGTTGACTACCTTTCTAGCTCTCGTTCTTGCTTCACTTTGTCCATTGGTCGTCTCTGCCGAAGCAGGTTTTAGTACAAACGGTCATGCGACAGTCGAAGCAAGTAACAAGACGGATCCTCTTGATCCAGAAAATCCGTTACAACCAGTTGATCCAGGTGAGAGCCCATCAACGGTAGGCGATTTGAGAATTGATTTTGTCTCAGCAATCAATTTTGCTGAAACAAAAATCACAGAAACAAACCGTCGTTACTCCAGCTTGGCTCAGTTGTTTTTTGATGGGACACCCGCCAGAGGTTCTTACGTGCAAGTGACTGACTTGCGATCAGGAGCCCCAGGTTGGACGTTACAATTAAAACAAACAACCCAATTTAAGAATGGTGATAGTATCGAATTGAATGGTGCTAGATTATCATTTGATAAAGGATGGGCCAATTCTGGTGGAACTGGTACAGCACCTGCTGTTTTTCGTGACACGATTTCAATTGATGAAATTGGCAGTTCCTACCAAGTGGCTTCGGCTGCAACTGGGGCTGGCAATGGTACATGGTTGCTATCGTTTGGCGCTTCTGCTACCAATAAAGGGAGTCAGGAAACTAGTTTAACGGCATTAACAGGGAAAGATGGCAAGCCGATGATCGATAGCTTGTATCAAAAACAAGCCTATAGTAACTCAGCCATTACCTTATCAGTACCGGATAAAACCACGATTTTACCTGGGGACTACCAAACAGAATTAACATGGATTTTGCAGGCGACGCCATAAAAAACCTGCACAAAGATTTGATTGTTTCAGTCAATGTGACTGTTAATAATAAACTAATACAACTACCATAGGAGGAATATTTAATGAAAGCAAAATCATTATGCGCAGCAGCATTAGCAACACTATTTTTAGGAGGAACTGCCGTATCGGCAGCACCAATGGATCCAATGAGTACTAACGGCAAGGTAACCGTCGAAAACGGTAAAATTGATACAGAAGACGGCGTTACTGACCCTGAAAATCCAGATAAAAAATTACCAGAATTACCAGGGATCGTTCCAAATCCAAATCCAGACATGGGGCCTTTAGAAATCTCTGATGCACCAGCTTTAGAATTTGGTACCGTTAAAACAGCGACAAAAGAAGTGACAGCTACAGCAGCAGCAAATGAGTGGACTGACCCAGTGGATGGCGCTCAAAAACGTGGAGCTGTTTTACAATTTGGTGACTTACGTACAGACGCCAATGGCTACACAGTCTCTGCCAAATTAGCAACACAATTCACTCAAGGGACTAATGTATTGACTGGTTCAACGATTACATTTGCTAATCCGTGGACGAATACATCGACTGGTTCTACTGGTACGGCTCCAACATTTAAGGATACTTTTACATTATCTTTAGGTGATATCGAAACGGTTGCTTCTGCCAAAGATCTTGACAAAGCTGGTAAAGGTATGTGGACAGTTGAGTATGGTTCTTCTGATAAAGTTGGGGATCTAGCTGACACTACTGATAAATCAGTAACTTTAGCAATACCTGCTAATACAGCTTCTTCAATGGCTGGTGGCGATTATACAGCTGTTATTGAATGGTCTGTTTCAAGTACACCAGGCGTATAAACTCAATTAACAATTAAGGCTTAAGCTGATGAGGCATCTCATCAGCTTAGCTTTTCATAAAATTTTTTTAGTAGGCGTTCGAATTAAACGGGATATCCGAATGACTAACGATAGAGTGAGGAAGATAAGATGATAGTAAAAGGAATAAAAGGCTTACTAAAGATTTCCTGTGTCAGTATGGGCTTGCTTTTTTGTTTAATTGGGACAGAGGTCTTGGCAGCTGATGAGTCAGTTGGAAATGTGGTGGGCTTTAATTATAAAGTGGACTATCCAGACAATCAATTAGGGATGAATAAAGGTTATTTTGATCTGTTAATGGTTCCCGGCAAAGAGCAAACTGTGACGATTGCCTTAAGTAATCCGGGAAAAGAAAACATAACAGTGAATGTCTCACTTAATGGCACGAAAACCAATCCCAATGGTGTAGTTGAGTATGGGGTGACGGAAATTGAAAATGATCCTTCTTTAAAATTTCCCTTTGAAGAAGTCGTCAGTGGACCAGAGTCAGTTGAGTTGGCAGGAGGAGAAGTTAAAAACCTTGAACTAAAGGTTAAGATGCCTGAAACCAGCTTTGATGGTGAGATATTAGGTGGTATTCAAATGAAAAAAGCCAATCAAGAGACAGGTGAAGTGACAAAAGGAGCAACAGTCCGGAACGAGTATACCTATGTGGTAGCGATGGTATTAAAAAACAATGAAGCTCCAGTACTGCCAGAGGTTCAATTAAATAAGGCGACTGGCTCCCAACGGAATTACCGTAACTCAGTGGCGATTAATTTATCCAATGTGGCTGCCACTTTAGTGACTGGTAAGCTAGATGTTGAAGCACAAATCATGAAAAAAGGGTCTCAGGAAGTTCTTTATGAAAGAAAGCAGTCGGGCATGTCAATCGCACCAAATTCTTATATGGATCTATATGTTTCAATGAATGGGGAACAAATGATTCCAGGCGATTACAGCGCGAAAGTGTTAGCCACGATTGAGGATCAGAAATGGGAGAAGACACTTGATTTTACCATTACAAAAGAAGAAGCAGATAAATACAATAAACGGGATGTCGGACTGGTTCAGGATCGTGGTTTAGATTGGAAAATAGTCGGTCTAATCGTAGGCGGTATACTAGTCATTGTTATTATATTATTTGTGAGTGTCAGACTGATTCAAAAGAAAGGCAGCAAAAAATCTGGCGTGAAGTCTAGTAAACGTTCATCCAGTAAGAAGCGATAAGTAGGAGTAGATAGCAATGGATTTATTACAGTGGGCATTTATAGTTGGGGTATCCTTGGGGATTCTTTCACTGATTTTTACACTTTATTTCGTCTTCTCCCATACCTCACAAAGAAAAAAAATCAAACAGACGGCAACAACCCGCACAAAGAATAAGCGGAAAAAGAAAAAAATGCTGAATCAGTTAAGTGTCATGAAGAAAAATAGCCAAAAGACCTTTCGTTGTGTCCTGCTTTTTAGCTTATTAAGCGTGGCTTTCAGTGGTATGTCCTATTACGTGACCTATTATCAGGCAACGAATTTATCGGCAGAAGATACACAAAACATAACTGATGGTTTCTATTATTTGAGAGATCTTAAAGGAGAGCTAGAAGAGATTCAGGACGGTTCTGCTAACGAAGAAAGTAGCAAGCAGACCCTCGCATTTATTGTGACGTCTTTGGCAGGTTACAGTGTTAAAAAGGCAAATACATTAAACACAACAGAAGGACAGTCAGTGTTGAATCGTTATTATAACGCTATGTCTGAATTGGGAATAAATGTCAGCCGACGGGGTCCTCAGCTTGCTAATACTCCTGAAATTCTTAAAGAATCGTTAGACGATATTGATAAAGTTATGGGGTATCAGACCAAGGCTTTTACTTTTTTTAAAGTAGATGAGTCAGTGTTACAAGCAGAAAAATAACAAAGAGATGAATCGGGATTTGATGAGGTGAAAAAAAGTAAGAATCAAAAAAGATTAAAGATGACTGAGACAGTGTCAATGAAAAAAAGAAGGCGAAAGAGCCCAAAGAAACGACGGAAAAAAACAAAGAGCAGACAAAAACGGGGAGGAGGAAAGCCTGGGCGGGTGAGATTAGTCGGCGAAGTTAAATTGCTGTTAATGGTGCTGATATTGACATTGCTGATTTTTATCGGAATAGTTTCAGTCTTTTATTCCATTAAGTCCGTCAGCGGTTATGGCATGATGCCATCGTTGCGAGATCAGGATGTCTTGTTAATCAAGCGGAAAAGTGAGTTGAAACGATTTGACATAGTGCTGATTAATAATGGGATAGAGGGGGAATTTCGGCGAATTATTGGTCTTCCGGGAGAGCGAATCAGCTATCAAGAGGATACCCTATATGTGGATGGACAGCCGTTAGATGAGAAATTTATCGTTGGAAAAGTCAATGAGAGTCAGGCGAAAGGGAAAAATTTTACAGGAGATATGAGCTTGTTTAGTATAGGGCAAGCCAGTGAAATTCCTCAGGACTGTTATCTGGTTTTAGGTGATAACCGACCTTATACGACAGATAGTCGTGATTATGGTTTAGTAAGAAAACAAGCCATTGGCGGGAAAATAAAGGCGCGACTATGGCCATTAGAGATGGCTGAAACATTTTAATAAGTAAACTATCAGAAAGGATATGACCGTAATGAGAATTGGGATTATTAGTGAAGGGTATGGCGATGAAAGCATGGAATTGTTGTCAGATTGTGATGAAGTAGAGGTGTTAAAAGCGGGGGATGTGACAACAGATCAATTTCATCGGATCGTTACCAGTCATCTGGACGATGATTTGGTGATACCATCTGTAGCTGCTATTGGGTTACAACTTGTTCAACTGCTGCCTAGTTTTAAAGTGTTGGCTAACGAAAATAAAATCATTTATTTCATTCAAAAAGATAGATCAGCCTTATTATCTGATGAAATTTTTTTTGAGGAACTGTATCATTTAGCTCTTGTAGAAGAAATGATTATCAAAAGGCGAACAGTGGCTTCAATTCGTAAAGCCCAGGAAAAAGGAATCGTACTTGGTCGACCAAAGATTGATCGCCACTTGATTAAAAAAATTCAAAAGTTGCATTCCTTGGAAAAGAAAACCATTAGAGAAATCGCCACCATTTGTAATGTCTCCATTGGAACGGCATTTAAGTACGCCAAGGAATAAGCAACGGTCCTTTAGTTAGATAGCTGGTTGTTGCTGACTAGAAAAATAAAAGGGAGTGAAAAGCTATCAAAAATCAGAAAAATAGTCAAAGCGAGACAGTGGGACGGTTAATTCCTGATAAATCAAAGTCCGTAGAAAATGAACTGCGAGATAATTATCAGAGCTTAATGGAAGTGACTCGTTTGTTGTTAAAACAAGTTGATCAGTTAAGCCAGGCTTTTAAAGGGATGAGTATATCGTATCAAAGTGATGCGACTAAACAATCGTTGCAGAAAAAAATATCAGAAGCATTGGAAATATGTGATATTCTAAGGTCAGCCGCTGATTTAGGAAAATCCCCTGACGAAATGATTGGTTACTATCTTTTAGGGGCTAAACAACAGGCAGATAAATTGGTAAAAGCTAATGAGTATTTAGAAACTGATTCTACTGAGGAATTATCTTTCATAGAGATGGAGGGTAATCCTGAAAAACAAAAGGGGCTCGAGTTAAGTGCTGCGGCTCGCCAGTATGCTGGAAGCCAGCGAGAAGAAATGTCAAATCAACGTCGCTTAGTTGAAGGTACTTTGAAAAATGGAAGAAAAGAACTAATCCCCCTTGTGGTGACGAAAAGAACTGAATTGCAGGCGCTTGAAGAAACCATAAATAATCAAATGGATGCGTTACGTCATCAGTTCGATTTACAAGAAGAGAGCTTGGAAGAAGTCTTAAGTCCAGTTGAAACTGAAGTCGTGATTGAGTTATCTACGGATACTCAGTGACAAACCATACTAGTGAGAAGGCAGTCTCTTGTAGACGGTCTTTTTTGTCTGGTTATGGCAGTCTTTTATTTTAAACAAAAAAATTGTAGAACTAGCCTTAAAAGGCCGGTCCTACAACGTTTTATTTGTGAAAAATACTTTGATTATCAAAGTATTAGATTAAAAAAACAAAAATTATGATAAATGAGTGCCCTTGTCAACGTAAATCAAATCACCTGTTAAACCAGTGGATAAATCACTCATTAAGAAGGCAACGGTGTTACCAACTTCTTCAGTCGTGACTTGCTTGTTGGCAGGTGTACGTTCGGCTGCTTCGTCCAATAAATCTCTAAAGCCTTTAATTCCTGATGAAGCCAATGTTTTAATAGCACCAGATGAAACGGCATTGACACGGATATCTTGTTTAGCTAAGTCAACAGCTAAATAACGAACGGCTGCTTCTAGTGAAGCTTTGGCTAATCCCATGATGTTGTAATTGTTAACCGCACGGCTTGAACCGATATAAGTTAAAGTAGTGATGCTACCGCCTTCGTTCATATATTTACGTGCTTCACGAGCAACAGCGATTAATGAGAATGAACTCACATCGTGAGCGATTTTAAAGCTGTCTCTTGGTGCTTCTGTAATTTCACCTTCTAAAGCTTCTTTTGGTGCAAAAGCGATTGAATGAACAACACCATCAATACTGCCAACCTTTTCGTGAATTTCAGCAAATGTTGTGGCAACTTCTTCATCATTTGAGACATCACACTGAACAGTTAATTCAGTTGGATCGATTAATTTATCCAATTGTTTTTTGACACGATCATTTTGATAGGTGTAGATAATTTCAGCGCCACATTTTTTCATTGCAGTCGCACAACCCCAAGCAATGCTGGATTTGTTGACAACGCCCATCAAGACGATTTTCTTACCTTTTAATAATGTTTCCACGTATATCACGCTCCTTAAATGTAAAGCTATCTTCTATTATACCTTGTGAAAGCCAATTTTAGAAGAAAAAGCGACTAAGACAAGGAAAAAAGATTGCAAAAGGTTACTTTCACAATCTTGATATGAAGGTTAATTAGGGACAACTGTCACTCGATTATCTGCCATCGGGACTAGTTTGACAGGTTTGTCGTAAAAATTTTCCAACTTGTCCTTAGTTAATAAATCAACTGTTTGACCTTGTTCAAAAATCTTTCCTTCCATTAGTAACATCAGCTGATCGAAGCAAGGCAAAAGTTCTTCCGTATAATGGGTGACAAACAGTAAATTAGGGGCATCTGGCGTATTGGCAATGGCTTCAATTCGCTCCAGAAGTTGTTCCCGAGCAAAGAGGTCCAAGCCGTTACAAGGTTCGTCAAGAATCAAAAGAGGGGGCTTAGCCATGAGTGCCCGTGCAATAAGGGTAATCTGGCGTTGACCTTGAGACATAACGTCAAAGCGTTTGCCGATTAAATGCTGACCGCCGCAGGTTGCCAAAAGTTCTCTTGCGGCCTGTTGTTCCTCGGCCGTTACAATTTGATGAATGCCAATCGTGGCGAATTTTCCGCTTAAGACAATGTCTTCAGCTAAAAAATGACCTTTCATTTGATAACTAAGAGCAGAACTAACCCACCCGATTTGCTTACGCAAATCAGGAATTGAGGTTTGACCGAAACGCTGACCTAAGACAGTTAAGCCACCTTTTGTGGGCCAAAGATAGCCAGTGATAAGTTGCAGTAAGGTGGTTTTACCAGAGCCATTTAGGCCTAAAATCGCCCAGTTTTCCTTTGGCTTTACCTGCCAGTTGATAGTGTCTAAAATGACGTTATTACCTTCTCTAATAAATGAAACCTCTTCAAAATTTATCAAACACTATTCCTCCTTATCCAATGCTAGAACTCACTCAATTCGAGGGGCGTGAGTGCTTTAATATTATGCTACCATTAGTGGCTGAAGTTGTAAATAAAGGCGTGGTTATCATCGGTTAAAACTATTCTTTTAAGACCAAGAGATAGTGAACAACACACAGCTATCTGAGTTGTTCACTATCAGTGGTTTACCTTCTGACTCAACGCCGATAAAGTCATTTTCATTTTCATTAAAAGACGCTCCCTTTATTTAGTTATCAATTGAAAAATGAATGGAAGCTTCCGATTTAACAGGTGGCATCCTTTGGCAATAGTCATTCGTTGCCAGGTGCCATTTCGTTTTTAGTTTCGTTAGCGACAGAATAATAACAAGGTTTATTATCGAAATAAATTTCTTCAACATAATTAATTTGTTCTTTAGGCAAGTTCTCGATAATCATAGTTGGTACAAAGTAAGTTTCCATTGGTCGATAATAAGCAACTAAGCTCGTGGCACATTGGTGACAAAAGCCTCGCTGTGTCAGGGGGATAAATCAAAGGTTGAAAAAGCAACTGTTGAGGTAAAGTTGATGTCTTTATCAAAAGCTAAACTACCGAACCCCATAGATTCCGTTGACCTCCGACACATGGGACCGTGGCAGACGGTTAGCTCTAAATTTTTTATGGTTCCTTCAAATTGTACGGTGACGCAAAAACAAGAATAGGGGTCGGTTGACAAATAAATCACTCTCTTTATTATCAGTATAAAACAGGCGGTTCTTCGTGAATAGAGGAACGTAAGGTTAAAGGTGAGTAAGGAGGATAAGTTTAGATGGGAGCTTTTGTTGATTTTACTTACTATAGAAGAAAGTCGATTATTTTAGAAAGAACATCAGGGAATAATTTGTTTAGGATGATATTTTCAACTTTTTTTCATGAATTTAGATAAAAAAAGATTTTAAAATATGCTCAAAAAAAATTAAATAACAAAAAAGAGTGAAAAAAACTATTCTTATCCATCGTTAAGTGAAAGTTTGCTATTTTTACATGAGGCTGTTCGTTTAATATGTTTGCCTACAAAAATAATATTAATGTCATTAAAATATATTTACACTTAATTTCAAGTTGTATTATGTTTGATATTGATTGATAAATTGCTGATATCCTTCCTTAATACCAGAATTAACGAACGGAGTGTCTTGTAAAAACTGTTATTTAAAATATAAGGGAGGTATAAAACGATAATGTGAGTGAAAAACTTGTCAACTAAAATAAGCTAATAAACCCTCAATAATAATATATTAATAACCATTGACCAATGAGGTTATAACCGTGTATACTAGGTTTTGTGCTCAGGTAGAACGGTCGCTATTTTTTGAAACGTGTTATTTTAAAAGGCTGGTAATCAAAACTAAAAAAAACAATTAATGAAACTAGCTAACTGAAAGTGATGTGTCAATATAAGGCAGAATCACTTCAATCTTTAGTGTTTATGTTCGTAAATGATTGTTTAAAACAGTTGAGGTAACCAGTTGGAAAAGGGGCGATAAGCACAGGCTAGTTTAGAGGCTAGTCATTATTTTTACAAAACAGTTCGTAAATTGATTTTATACGAACGAAAGGTCGGAGGAACTTTGATTCTAACCTAAGAGTGCCACGCTAGTTTGTGGGTGGTTCTGGTTGTTACACTCTTAGGTTAGAAGGGTTAGTCATTCTTCTAGGACCGAGTAACTGTTAGTTTATGTTCATTAAAACGAATATAAGCTAACAGTTACAAAAATCAAACTAGAGGAAGGAGGAAAAAAATGAAAAATAAACCTATCCGTTTCATGATGAAGACATTGGTTTTAACAAGTCTGGTGGCAAGTGTCGTATTGCCTACTGTGATGGAAGTCAAGGCAGAAGGTCTTGAGAGTACTGAAAGCAGCCAAGTTGATCAAAGTACCGAATCAACTAGTCAATCCAGTCAGGAAGTAAGCCGATCGACGGAACTGGAGGAATCTTCTCAATCTGTTGAAAAAATCATAGATGAGCTTAATCCATTACCCAGACTGACAAAATCCACCGAAAAAGGTTATGTCCCCGCCGCTCCAGAAGAAATCAAAGCGGCTAATGAGGCCGCTAACGCCAAAATGGGCTTTAACCCTGAGGTGAAAGTGGTGGAAGTTGATAACTGGCTTGATTTTAGAGGGGCGTATAACGATGGCACGGTGACGAAGATTATCATCACAGGAAACATTAGTAATGCCAGTAATCAGGCTTTAAGTTTAAGACGGACATCAATTGAAATCGACGGTGGCGGTCATACGTTACATCTTAATCGACGAAGTTTGGAAATAAATAGTCCGACAGATGGGATTGGCTTTTTCCATATCCATGATATGGTCGCACAACAGCGGATTGATAATGGGTTAACGGGAGCTGGTTATTATGCCTTCGTTAATGGGACAAACTTTACGTCCAATGTGGCGGGCTGGACTTTTAGAAATGGAAATATCACAACGGTGCCAGAGAACGGCAATCGTGTTGGCCGCTTTATTAGGGCTTATCAGTCTCAAGTTCAAGTGTACGGTAAGATGAGTCTTCATACGACCGAAGAAAATTATTATGCCGGCAGTGTGATTATTGATGATAAGACGGATTGGAATGGTGAAGTCACCTACGCTAACTATTCAGCCGTTTGGTTCGTGGAAAATTCAAGCAACTCAGCATCAACAAGTAAGTCGCAAGAATTTACCATTGGAAAAAACAGCCGAGTAGTGTTGAAAAATTCATCATCTGGTACCTCATATCCGGCGGTTTATCATCATTATGCCAGTTTAACGGTAGGTGAGAACTCTATTTATAATGCTAATATGCAGGGGAATTCAGTTCGCTTTGATCAAAATGATGCGAAGATGACCATAAAAAATGGGGCAGTTGTCAATTTGTTAAGTCGAGGCAGTGGTGAAGTAGTCCAATACAGTGCTAATAATTCAGATTTAACCGTGGAACCAGGTGGAAGTCTCTACATAGTAGGGAATACGTCGGGCGGCGTGGTTAACCTCCAAGGCGCAGGTGGTCACACTATGACCCTTGATAATCCTGCAGGCTTTGATATTAGAAATAATCACAACAGTGGTAGAGCCTTGGCCATGAATAATGCAACGAATGTCTTTACGATTAAATCGTCAGATATTGATTTATGGAATGTCGGCAGTGCTATTTTAGGACCGTCACAGGAAACCTACGCCTTAGTTGATAATTTTAGTGTTAAAAATAGTGGTGGCACAGCGAATGTGACCACGTCTGAACCGAGTCTGAGTAATTTTACGGTTAATAAGTATCGACGGATTGCGGGAATGAATTCTAAGCCAGAAGTTCTGTGGGAGCCAGTGACAGATGCTGATAAGAGTTATAAGGCAAAGGTCTTAATAGGTTATACACCTGGAGACACTTACGATGAGTTTGGTAATGTTATTTTACAGCCCGTTTATGCCTCAGCTAATCAGGCAAAAGTTACATATACTGATACGTTTGGTGAGACACATGACGCCTTTTCAGGTAATGATGGATATGCTGTTTTTACTGATACTCGCTTTAATGAAGCGAATAAGGAAATTTCGGCTATGGCAGTTCGTGGGCCATGGGTCAGTGAAGAAGCGGTGAAAACAACTGTTATCGATATTACCCCACCAGAACCAGCTAAAGTAGCTAATGAAGATCGAGTTAGTCCAATTTCTAAAGAATTGGCAGGGACAGGTGAAGTCAATGCCACCGTTAGTTTTACTTTAAATGGTGTCGCTCAACCTAGCTTGACAACGGTAGTTGATAATGAAGGTAAATGGAAAATATCATTGCCAGATGGGTTGTTGAAACAAGACGATAAACTGCAAATCTTTTTACAAGATAAGGCTGGTAAAGCTGAGATAGCCAATCCACCAATAACTAACAGCGATGTTGGGAATATTAACCCAGCGACAGATCTTAAATACAGTGATGCCACTTTTAAAGCAGCAAAAATTGTTGCTGTGAATGGCATTTTGACGATGACGTCTGCCCCTGCGAACGTATCCTTTGGTTCTGTGAATATCCTGGACTTTACACAGTTAATCGGTGCTGATAAAGGAAATATCGATACGGAACTGATTGTCGAAGATACTCGAGGTGCTCGGGATAAGTGGGATTTAACTGCCCAAGTCATAGAGGAAATGACCAATGAGGGTGACGAATTAATTGGCGCGATGAAGTATTATTTTAACAATGACCTATTAACTCTAACCAAAAGTCCTCAAACCATCTATACAAATGGCGCTAATGATCCTAAGTTAACCTACAATATTACTGACGGTTGGGGGAAAGCGGACAACCAAAATGGCTTGAAATTTCAAGCGAAAGGCGATATTGTTCCAAAAACCAACGGTAGTTATACAGGGACGGTGAAATGGACGTTGCGTGATACGATTGAGTAAGGAAAGGATGAATATAGTGAGCAGAAACAGAATTATCATAATTGTACTGAGTCTTGTCTTTGTTTTATTCATGACTTTTCCATCAAACGTCCGCGCTAGTAGTGCTGGTAATCAAGGTGAAGTGGAGTTCTATTATGAAGACAGCAGTCTTGAACCTGAACCAGAAAAACCAAAACCAACAACACCAAGTCCCCCTTCAAAAGTGTTGAGTTTACCACAAACAGGGGAAAAGATGACGCCTTATTATCTAATTGGATTAGGCATGATAGTAATAGCGACAGTATGGTTTTGGAGACGACAACGGAGTAAGGAGGGGTTAGGTGAACATTAAACGTACCTCTTTCGTGTTAGTTGCATTTCTCGCTTTTGTCCCATTGATGAGAGTGACTGCTGAAACCCAAACAACGGGTAAAGGCACAGTCACATTTCACTCAAGCGACAGTGAGACACCACCGATTGATCCTGAAAAGCCGGGTGAAGTGGTAGAACCGAGCGGCCCGATTGTTAAAACAGAAGGACCGCTACGCTTGGATTTAGTTCCAAAATTTACTTTTGGTCCTCAAGCCATTTCAACCAAGGATCAAATGTACTACGCTGACGCCCAGCTTTTTAAAAGCGACACTCCAGCTCGAGCGAATTATGCGCAAGTGACGGATAATCGAGGCACAGTAGCTGGTTGGGAGTTAACGGTCAAGCAAGAAACTCAGTTTTCAAACAGTGCAGCTAAAAACAACGAATTAAAGGGGGCAGTTTTGTCCCTAGATAAACAGTGGGCAAATTCAACTATTGGCCAGCAATTTCAACCGACCATTATGAAAGACGCCATTGAAATTAATCAAATTGGTGCGTCTTATCCCATTGCAACAGCCGAACGCGGCAAAGGCAATGGTACCTGGGCCATTCAGTTTGGGTCATCAGGTGAAACAGATGGCAATGACAATACGTTAACCCCCATCTTAAATGCCGATGGTTCGGCTTTAACTGATCCTTTAACCAAGAAACCCATGTTTAAAAATCAAGCAATCTCATTGTTCGTGCCGGGAAAAACACTAAAAGATCCGGTCAAATACACAACGGTGTTAACTTGGACGATAGCCGAGTTGTCATAGCATTACCAAGCAGTACAAAAAAATAAAATATAGGTAAAATCCTAGGAGGAACTATTATTATGAAATTACAAAAATTAGCAGGTTCAGTATTATTAGCATCATTAGCATTAGGAATGGTAGCACCACAAGCTCTTGCAGCAGGTGAAGAATTAGTTGGTAAAGGAACTGTGACATTCTTAGAAGATAAGACTATTACAACACCAACTGACCCAGAAGAGCCAGGTAAAGAAGTAGTTGTCGATCCAGGTGAAGGTACAACGCAAACAGAGCAAGGACCTTTATCAGTTGATTTTGTTTCAGTTCTTAAATTTGGCGAACGTACGTTGACACCTTCAGCAAATGCTGGCGTTTATGAAGCAAAACCAACAACGGTTAAAAAAGATGGCGTTGACACAGAACGTGGTAACTTTGTGCAAGTAACCGACAAGCGTACAGGAGCAGCTAAACTAGGTTGGAAATTATCAGCAGCTATGACGAAGAAATTTACAAGTGCGACAACTCAAGATGAAATTGCAGCAGCAACGATTTCATTTGCGAACCCATTCTTAAATTCAACACAAGCGGATAAAGGTGATATCCATGCAGATGCTACCGTCTTATTAGAATCAGATGGATCATCAGCGCCAGTAGCCAATGCAGCAGCAGGCAAAGGCTGGGGAACGTATACTGTTGAATACGGAACATCTACAGATGCCAATATGGATAAATCAGTAGTTCTAACAGTACCAGCATCAACACCACTTTCAGTTGACGAAGAGTACACAGCAGATATCACTTGGACTATTGCTAATTTAGACTAAACAGATTATAATGAATGCAAACTGTTCGTTAAAACCTGTTATATCGTTCGAGAATAACTATTGTTGAACTATCCAGATGCCATTTTATTTATAAGGCAATGGCCTTAGTTAATTCGGGATGTTCGAAAAAAACAACTATGTCGAAAAATAGCTCAGTGGAGGAAACTCTGCTGAGACTATTGATTAGACGTTCTGCTTTGAGCAATGACGGACAACGGTGAGTTGTCGAAGTTGCTGAGAGCCTGGACGATATCAAACAATAAAAACGTATGTAAGGGAGACAGTTTTATGACTAAATTAAAAAACGTATTGACTGCATTAGCAGTTTTCACCGCTATTTTATTACCGACATGGGTACAAGCCGATGAGGTCGAGAATGCCGTTGAATCAACTGGCTATAGCTATAAAATTAATTATCCAGAAAACCAAATTACACCAGGTGGGGCATTAAAATTAAAGATGAATCCTAAACAAGAACAAGAAGTGACTGTTGAACTTGAGAATTACAGTGACGAAGAAATGACCATTGATTTATCCTTAAATGGCGCTCGTACTAATGGTAACGGCGTGTTAGAATATGGCCCAAGTAATTTTCAAAAAGATAAATCTATGCAGTATGACTTATCTGATCTAGTGACGATTCCAGACTCTGTAAAGGTTCCCGCGAAGGGCAAAACTGAGTTGGTTCTGGCGATAAAAATGCCAGAAGTTGCTTATGATGGCATTGTCACAGGTGGGATTGAAATGCAAAAAGCCGGTCAAGTGGAAGCATCAGGTGACAATAAAGGTGGGCAAACCATCGTTAATAAGGTGGCTTATCTTTTTGGCGTGACTCTTTCAATGACAGATAAGGACGTTAGTCCAGAGTTAGAGCTTCAAAAAGTTTACCCAGAGTTAGCAAACTATAAAAATGCGATTTTCCTTGATATTGCAAATACAACTGCGGTAAAAGTTGAAAACCTAACGTTGGATGCGGTGGTGACAAAAAAAGGCAGTGAAGAAGTTCTGTATGAAAGTAAAAAAGCCAATATGGCGATGGCACCTAATACCTTGATGTCTTATCCGATTAGTTTAGCAGGTGAAGAGATGGTTGCTGGTAAATACACAGCCAATGTCAAAGTCTCTAATGGTGAGAAGGAATGGACATGGACAGAAGAGTTTGACATTACAGATGAAGAGGCTGATAAATTTAACCAAGGTGATGTCAATATTGTGCAAGAGCGCGGTTTGAATTGGAAGATGATTGGGGCCATTGTTTTTGCTGGATTGTTCGTAATTGTGGGGATATTCTTCCTTCTACGTGTGATGAATAAGAAAAAAAACACATCTAAGAAACGTCAAAAATAAGCAGGAGGTTTGGTAATGATCAATTTAGACTGGGTAATAATCGGCGCCATCTCCTTAGGGATTATCTGCTTAATACTGATGATAGCGACGTTTGTGGCAGCTTTTCAGGCAGGTTCACAGCTTAAAGAGCTAGGAACAAAACCGAAGGCGAAGTCCTCAAAGAAAAGATGGCGCCGCCAAAGAAGCCGTTATGAAAAAGCTAAGCAACGGCATCTGAAAACTGGTTTGGCATTATTGGTGGTAACGCTCGTTGTTAGTGGGATTGGTGGGTACGCTAAATACTACCAAATGACCAACATGACGGCAGCAGATACGGAAAATATTGTGACGGGTTATTATTTAATTGATCAAATGACCGAGCAACTGACGACGATAGAGGGTAATGATAACGAAGAAAAAGTTAACGCTAATATTCATGCACTAGCGGTAAGGATGGCGAGTTTTGCGTCGAAAAAAGGCAGTGACCGTGGAACCAAAGAATCCCAGCTGTTGCTGAATCGGTATTATGCACGGATGGGCCAAGTTGGCATTAACTTAGCTTCCCAAAAAGCCAGTATTTTAATAGAAGACAAAGCGCTTTTGGAAAGCTATTTGCAAGACTTGAAGCGGGTTGAAGAAAGTCAAAACAAGGTGCTTTCCTTCTATAAAATAGATGAAAAATCCTTGTCGCAGAAACAATAAGCTGAAGGTGAGGTGCTTAGCTAATGGCAAAGAGAAGAAAAAAGAAAAGCACCTCATCGAAAAGGCATGGAAAAAGAAAGTCTCAAGTCAAAAGAGGCCGTCAATTAAAAGCATTAGTACTAGCTTTTTCAATGATGTTGGCTATTTTAATTGGCGCGGGTTTACTGACATTTTCTTTTGGCCGAATGAACGGTTATTCAATGATGCCAGAAGTGTCGGATGGGGATGTGTTACTTATTAGTAAGCAGCCACCAAAGCGTTTTGAATTGGTTTACTTGAAAACGCCAAATAAACCAAACGAACGATCTGTTCGGCGAGTGATCGGCTTGCCTGGGGATGAGCTTTATTATCAGGATGATCAACTGTTCGTTAATGGACAAGGGAAAAGTGAACGATACTTAAACAAACGTAAAAATGACTTGCTAGAAGGCGTTTTAACGCCAGATTTCACATTAGAGGAATTGACTGGTAAAGAGGTGGTACCTGCTGGACATTATTTTGTTTTAGGAGATAACCGACAAGGGGCGACAGATAGTCGAGACTATCAGTTTGTTAAGCAATCAGAGATTGTAGGTGTGGTGACCACAAGGGTTTTTCCGTTGGATGCGATTAAAACTTATTAGGCGAGGGGCAATATTATGAAGCATGTTATTCACATCCTATTAGGTGCTCTTGGATTTATGTCTTTATGTTTTGGCTTTGTCGGAACAGTAAAGGCCACTGAAAAAAAAGAAGAGACGGGCATGGGGTTCACTTATGTCAATAAAGTACCTGAAAATCAAGTTAAGGAAGGCAATTTCTTTGATTTGATGATGGTAAAAGGGCAAGAACAAGTGTTGGAAACAGACTTGACTAACTTGACAGATCAGGACATAACCATTAATGTTAGCGTCAGTAATGCAACAACAACAGAAGCTGGTGTTATTGATTATAGTCCAAGTCAATTGCTGAATACGGCTAATCTGACCTATGGTTTAACAGATGTGATTGAGGCGCCTGAACGCGTGACAATCCCTAAAAATGGCAAAACAACCTTAAAGTTGAGGCTTAAAATGCCGGCTGAGGAAATTCAAGGTGTTATTTTAGGTGGGATACAGTTGCAGCAAGCAATGCCGCAGAGTAAAACTTCTAAAGAGACGGTGTCTATTAACAACGAATATGCTTATGTTTATTCTGTTTCGTTGAGAGAGATGAAGGAAGAGTCGCCCTTTGATTTCAAATCAAATGCTACCAAGGTTAATGCTAAGGATCAATCAATCGTGAGTCTTAATTTTAGCAATGAAGCACCACGAATCATTAAAGGAATGACAGTGGAAACCCTTGTCACACCAAGAGACTCTGACGAAGTCTTGGAAGAGCGTCGCTTTGAAGAAATGAAAATGGCGCCTAACTCAGTCATCAGTATTCCTTTGGACGTGGCGTTGCCTAGCGGTGACTACCGAACAAAAACGACGGTTAAAGTGGAGGATGAAAGCTGGGAGTGGGTAGAAGAGTTTAGTGTTGGCGAAACTAAGCCTGTCCGACAAACAGTTGAAAGCAGCCCAGAATCGGCTGACAAATCGTTTAACTGGTTACCCCTTGTGATTATTGCCAGTGCCTTAGTTATTGGGACAGGCGTGTTATATATGGTTATTATCAAAAACTAAACAAGAGAGGATGAAATAGATGAAAGTTGGGTATACGACAGATTCAGTCGCAGCGATTAGCTTGCGAGAAGTTTGCCAGGAGGTGACATTGCTAAAGCCTGAAGAGAGTAATGCGGCGCGTTTTTTAGAGTTCGTCAGTAAGAATGAGCAAAATGAGATCGTTATTTTTTCATTAATCGACCTTAATTTACAATTGATTCAATTATTACCGGGATTACGACTCTTGCACGAACAACAGAAGACCGTTCATCTACTGAGACACGATGTTTTAGGTGAAATGAGTGACGAAAGTGCCACAGTGGCGTTGTATCAAATGGCTATTATGGAAGAAGAAATTATGCGCAGTCGGACGATGGAGGGGATTGAAAATGCCCGAAAGAAAGGGTTGATTGCTGGTAGACCGAAGATCGATACTAGAGTAGTTGAGAAGATACGTAAACTATATGAAACAAAACAAAAAACAATTCGAGAAATTGCGGATCTTTGTGGTGTGTCTGTGGGGACAGCGTACAAGTACGCTACGCAAGAAGGGTAACTGTTCGTAAAAGAGCGATAACTAAGGATAAGATAAGACATTTTTGTTAGTTTATATAATGTGTGTTAAATGTTTTTAAAACGGTTTTTATCGGTAACCCCCTTGCTTATCGTTCAAACTTAATTTTATATAGCTAAATGAAAAGTTTTAAAGTGTGTTTTTACTTGTTTTATTAACTATTTAATATGTTTTTTTTGATAATTAGTTTGTGAAGAGGCAAGAGGATGGTTGGTCGATGGGTGAATTAAACGGATTATTAGAATATACTTAGATTAATAAAATAACGTTCAAAAACATTTGCTTTTACGAAATGTTAGTGTTAATATATGTATATATTGAACATAGGAGGAATGAGAATAAAATGAAAACAAACATGACAAAAAACAAAGGCGTTAAGTATTTAGTGCTAGCGTCAATGTTAGCGAGCGCTGCTTTAGCAGTAGTTGCCCCAACACCAACAGAAGCAGCAGAATTAAGCCCAGAGGTGACTCAAGTACTGAGTGATCAAGTAACGTTGGCATCAGGTGTATCATATGTTGATACAACTGGTCAAAGAAAAGAAATTGCAATTCCAACATCTGCACCAGTTACATTAAGTGCATCATCTTCAACAATCTCAATCAAGTTTAACGGACAAACACACAAATTGACAAATGTTCGAGATGTTACATTTAAAAACATTACAGTGCCAAACTTAATTCCATTTTACGCTAATGGCGTAACTAAAGTTACTTTAGATGGTGTTAACTTCCAAAAGGGTGTTGACTTCTCAGGGATGAAAGATATCCAATCAATGATCGTTAAAAATTCAGTATTCGGTGCGACTGACTACTCATTTGCGATCCATTCAGCTCCAGCCTTAAAAACTCTTGTTATTGATGGTTCAAGCTTAAATGCTGATTTACGTATCTATTCAAACAAAACATTAACAAAAGCAACTGTTTCAAACTCTGTCTTAAAAGACGATGCTAAACAGTACAGCAATCAAAAAGGTTTCTCAACTGATTATGTGAACACTCGCATTGAGCGTCCTAAAGGTTTACGCGTTATCAGCTCTGGCGGTATGAGTGCTGCTGACATCTTCTACATGAATCCAAATGGTAGTGCTATTGGTGCATCTAAATTTGATATGACAAAACCAGGTCAAATCTTCTATTCAGGAGCTGACGGTGTTGTTAAAACAATCGACGTTCCAGCATATGCAGCAGTTACAACTGTTAACGATGTGAAAGATGCGATTACAATCAAATTATCAAATGGTTATTCAACTGTCTTGAACGGAACTAAAGAATTATACTTCCGTAACGTTGATATCCAAACACACGTTGCCTTTACTCAAAAAGGATTAAGATTAGAGAAATTACAATTCGTTAACAGCAGAACTCGTTTAATCGACGTTGCTTACAGCGAAACAATGCATTCATTTGAAATCCATGGTTCAGAAGTATCACAATCTTCTGGTTATGTAAGTGTTTATAACAATAAAGCAATGAAAAACTTCATTATGCAAGATTCACAAGTTAAAGGATCTTCAGGCTATATCTCAACTTACAACATGCCTACAATGGAAAAATATATCATGAATAATGATTATACTTATGGTTACCTTTCTACTTATAACCTAGGTGGCGTTGTTCTTCAATTGAGCAACTCTCAATATGATGATTATATTTCTTCAACTAACGTAATTGAAGGCGAAGCTGGGGTTCAACCAGTTGGTTACAAGCCTGAAATTAAAGGTGCGGCTAACGTTACTGTCAATAAGGGTGATTGGTACGATGCGACAGAAGATGTGATTGCATTTGATGTTGAAGATGGTGATTTAACGTCAGCGCTTGAAATTATTGGTGGAGATGATGTAGATACTAATACTGAAGGCAACTATGAAGTGACTTATAAAGTAGTAGATTCTGATGGGAATTTAACAGAGTTGACAATTGTTGTAACAGTTAATCCATAAGAACGATTAAAATTGAAAGCAGTGAGAGAATATTATCTCACTGCTTTTTTGATGTGTATGCGGCAGATTGAAAATCCGTTTTCTAAAGGTGACAAAACATCGAAAGCGAAAAAATTCGTTTGATGACTTTGATTTTACTGATAGTGCTATCTGGAAGTTCGTTTGAATAGGTTGAAGTAAACATGTATCGCATCCTCTGATTTCAATGGTGAAGCGGTTGTTAAAAGAGTCTCGAAGTTTTCCTATTCGTGAGGCCGATGAGTGTTAAACAAATCTGGATAATACGAAGAGGTTGTCCGCAATTCAGGTCCGAGTATATTGAGTTCTTTTAATAAAACTTCTGGTAACGTTGGAGATTCGTGTGATGTGCCTGTTTTTATGTCTTGGCGTACCTGAACTTGGACATCATTCGAATTCGGGTTTTATTAAGGAGGAGCTTTATCACCTAAACAAGGATTTAATAAGGCGAATTCATGTCACTGATTATGGTTGTTACCTTTTTTAGTTGCTAAAGAATAGCGAGAGAAATGGCGGCGCAAGGCCAATATTCGACGACCAGGTAGGGATCGTTAATCTTTAGCGTATCAGTATTCATATAAATGAAACTACTTCACCACACGTTTGACAAACTTAAACCCATCAGAGGAGGGGAGGGGTGTCGGCAGGTTCAAACACTTGTATCAAAGGGGATAAGTGAGGCTAGGGTACGACTAACGCACTTTTCTGATATAAAATGACGCCTAGTTAAATCGGTCATGGCGAGTCGCCTAATGCTACTTTCTGTAATTCTATTTTTGACAATTTACTCATCTTGTTTTGAGCAAGATGAGTAAATTGAATATCGTCTTAGAATGAGAGAGTAGTAAATTGATTATAACTGTTTCAAAGAGAATCAGGTGGAGAGTTACCAATTTTATGAGTGGTCTTCTGTATATGAAGAAAAGTCATCGCTCTTCTTGCCGATATAACTAGGCTAATTGCATCAAGTAAAGTGTTTTTGGAAAAGGCTGGATAATTAGTTTTGTAGGTTCCATGATCCTATTTCTATCAATTTGTTATAAATAGTCGTGTTATTGTAAATTTGTTTTTCAAATTAAACTAGATAAAATAGCTGCACCAACATATATCAAAATGGACTCTATTAGTGACTCACATTTTAGATATGTGATAATTTCTTTTTTTGAATTCGTTTCTGTGCCATTGATAAAAGAATTATCAGGTGTTTACATTTTTGTGAATTAGGTATTGATTAATCTTTTATCAGTGCCAGAAGTATGCTTCCAAAATAATTTAAATAAATTAAATAAATTAAAAAGAGCGGAGAGAATTGAATTATCTAAACGTTTTCATTCTGTACGTAATTAGTTTAGTTAGAAATTCGATAATTAGTCTGTACTTTTATTAATAAGGGTGGTAAAATATATTAGTGTAGTTATCAATTTGGGATGGAAAGATGAGTACACTTTTTTGTTCGGTAATCGTTATAATTGAACTATCTGTTTGTTTTTATCATACTTGAAATGGGTTAGGCAAGTTGTAATGATTTGTTCGTTTTATGTTCTTTAAAATGTGGGGGTGTGTTACGTTATTGTTCATAAACAATCGTTAAAAATGGTTGCCGATGAATGATAAAGTAATCAGAAAGGAGTTGTCTAAAATTAGATGTCTAAAATTATTTAATAGAGGGGGAGGATACTGTGACTAAAATAAAGAAGTTCTTAACTTTATTAATGATGCTAGTAGTAGGTTTTACGATAGTTAGCAGTCAAACAATAAAATTGAAAGCAGAAACTCCAAAAGCCACACCTAGAATATTGAGCCCGACTCCTTGGATTCTCGATAATGGAATACCAGGGACAGGAGAAAAATATGTTCAGGTTGGTAAATTAAGGTACGGTTTGTCTGATGGAACTGAAGTAGCAAGGAACACATTTACCGCCGTACCTAATGTGGAGTACATGGAAGATGAGACTACAAATATTAAGCATCTTTTTGATTATAAAATAGTCGAAAATCAAACGCCGACACCACGGTATAATTTGAGTTCGACACCTGCTTTTAATATTGTAGAAACTAATACAGAGTATATTGGAGTTACAACAAATAGAAATGGTGGTATGGCAGATTTTGATGATGTATCCAGAGTCGGTAACAAGATTCTTGCAACTGGTAAGAAATTAAGTAATGATGATTTTCTTTTAAGTGTGTCTATGGAAGCAAATGAAAATCAGACGGCGGTTAGACATGAATATAAAATTAAGAATACAAGCTTAACTGAAAAAACGATATATCCACTAAAAAAAGTAGATACGCAGTTAAATATGAATGACGAAGTTCCGATCTATTCTCGCGGAAAAAACAAAGGTGTTTATATAGAATCTCCGGAAGATGAAAAGAAACCTGAGGCTGTTAGGTATCGTCTAGATTACATAATGAATAATGATGAAAATAGCGAGGATTATGATCCTACAAGTCCTGAATTTTATGCAGGCAAACTTCATAGCTCACGATTTAATGTGGTTTTTGGTAATGATATGGATAATCAGAGCTCTAGCCAAATGGCGGAGGAAGCGGGAAAAGTGATACTTGAAAATCAAGATACTGGTATTTTTATGTCTTGGGGCAAAAAAACATTAATTCCTGGACAAGAAATCACCCTGAGTTATGAGGTTGGAATTAAACCCATGGAGTCGTTAGAAAAGACGAAAACGGCTAAAAACTTAACTCGTCCTGAATCAGGAGCTAAAAATCAAGTTGGCGACGAAATTGAATATACGATTTCAATAGCTTCTCCTAACTATGCATCTAAAGATCTAAGAATAACGGATGATTTATCATGGGCATTTGAAGATCCGACAGGGACAGTTGAAGTTACGGACGGTTTGGGAACCGTTACACAACTTCCAATGTCTCAAGTTTACAAGAAGAATTCTAGTCCAAGTGAAACATCCCCTTATGTGGGGGCATTCAATATACCAGGTGATGGGCACACCCCTTACGCACTTGCGAAGGGCGAGAAAATGACCATTAAGTTTAAAGCGAAACTTGCAGAACGAGCAGCAGGTATGAGCGTAGTAAATAAAGCTGGTGTTACAGGTACTACTGACCAGGAGACTAAAATTAAAGAGGAAGTAGAAACAGAAAATCCCCTTCCCGTTGAAAATGTTCGTCCAGTCATTGTTAAACATGTAGACATGGCAGGTAATCCATTAGTGCCAGCAGTCGCAGACCTTCCTATAACAGGATCATTAGGTGAAGTGAAACCAATTACGCCGCAACCTGTTAACGGATATACTTACAATCATGCGTCAATTTCAGATCCGTTACAAGTGACAATTACTACATCTGATCAAGAAGTCTTGCTTTACTATAAAGAAAATCGCTTTACGATTAAACAAGAAGTAGTGAAAGCTGATAATTCTTCTGCAACGAGTGTTAAAGTAGAAGATGCGCTGTCATATAAAATAACGGTTGAAAGTAAATTGGATGCTAGTGCAACCTACAAAGACTTTGTCATCAATGCCAAAATCACAGGTGAAATTGGTAACCTTGGTGAATGGAAGTTAGTATCTTCGCTTAACCCAACCGTTCCGTTAGATACACCGGACTATGATCCAATAACTGGGACAATCACAGCAACAGTGAAGCCTAGTGACAATGTACCAAGTAATGCGAATTTGATCTTAACCTACACAGGTAAAGTAAAAGCAGATGCTGAACCAGGCGATAAAATCACTGCTGAAGCAAGAGCTAACGGAGATTATTCAAATGGTATGATGGCAGCTGAAATAAAAGCGCCGAACTTTGTATCAAATGTAGATGCCGGTCAATTAATTTTTGAGTCAGCACCAGCTACGATGAATTTTGGTGAAAACCATGGTATTAAATTAACTGATCAAATATATCCACTAGTAACGAAAGATACACCACTAGCAGTAAAGGATTTACGAGGTAGCAGTAGTCAGTGGACGATGATGGCCACAGTTACAAAAGTGCTAACCAATGCTAGTAAAGGTAATCACACGTTACCGAATGCACTGAACTACCAATCAAATGGGGTTCCAACGGTCTTGACTAAAGATGATTCATTCCCAATTGCAAGTCATACAACCACTTCAACAGCGATTGTCGATATTTCTCAGTCATGGGAAACAGCCAACAATCGGCCATTTGTTAAAGTTAAAGGTGGCGAAGCAAAGAATGGTGCGTATGATGGGGAGATTACATGGACCTTGCGTGACGGCTTGTAATAAGTTCAAAAAAGATAATTAAGCGAACTGGTAATGTTAACACTGAGATAAAGAGTCAGTTTGTCCAGTCAGCACATAAAGAGACGGTAGTCTCAAATGAGTCAAAAGTCTAATAGTGTGGAGACTGAGGCAAGGAGGAAAAAGAAAGGTGCAACAATACGTAAAAAAAATAGTGATCATCACTGCAACTATATTGTGTTTAGTTCTGGCAGTTTCTGGACAAACGAGAGTATGGGCAGAGACATTTCCATTTGAAGTCCAGACAATCATTCCTGATAATCAAGTGGATAAATCAAAAACTTATTTTGATTTGAAGATGGAAAAAGGCCAGAAGCAAACTGTGGAAGTGCTTATTCGAAATGTTACTAAAAAGGATATAACGGTTGAAGTAGCATTTAGTAGGCTGACAACAAATTCTAATGGTGTTTTGGAATACAAGAAAGTCAAAGGGAAACCTGATGAGTCGCTAGTGATTGACATTGAAGAGTTGGCACAGGTTGTTGATGATGAAATTGCTGTTAAAGCCAATTCAGATGTTAAAGCTAAAATTACGATTGAAGCACCAAAAAATGATTTTTCTGGCATTTTGGCTGGTGGCTTAACGTTTAAACTAAAAACAACTGATGCCAAAAAAAATAGTGATAAAAATGATGATAAAATGGCTATTAAAAATCAATATAGTTATGATATTGCCCTAGTGTTACATGGTAATGTTCCTGTGGAGGAATTGCCGTCAGAATTAGTACTTTCAACTGTAGGAGTTATCAATACCAGTGGCCGTAATCTGATTTTTGCGAACTTGCAAAATCCGCAGCCTAAAAATCTAAAAGATGTAACAATTGATTCAAAAGTTATTGAAAAAGAATCATCGAAAGTCGTTTTAGAAAATAAGCGAGTCGACTTAGAAGTCGCGCCAAATTCTAATTTTGATTATGGAATTCCTTTAAATGGGACTATTTTAGATGCTGGTAACTATACATTGAAGTTAGCTATTGCTATTGGTTCTGAGACGTTAGAACTAGAAAAAGAGTTTACAATTAGTGGCATTGAGGCTGAAAAAATTATCGCAGAAGCAAAACCAGTTGTTCAAAAGAGTAATACGGTTTTGTATGTGTTAATTGGTCTGCTGATTATCATAGCAATGGCTGTTCCAGTGTTGCTGAAATATAACAGAACTCAAGGAACTTCCAGTAAAATGGTTCGGAAAAAAGCTATTAAAAGACGTAAAACGTCAGGTAATAGGCGATAAGACAGTGTTTAGAGAAAAGTTGTCATTTATACTATAGGTAAGTATCGGAAAACGGTAACGAACCTACGTTCGTAAAAGAATGTATTTTGAACATATTCAAGAAGGGCCGTCTTACTATAGATAAAAGAGTCGAGGAGAGGAGGAATCTTGGTTTGATAAAAACTATCAGAATGTTAGGGATGATGTTAATTTTATTAGTAACATTAGGAGTTCCTTTAAAGACAGGCGATGTCCTTGCAGACAGTGCCGGTAGTAAAGCGAATATCGAATTTACTGAAGCGTGGGATCCAAAGGACCCGGAACCTAAACCTGATCCAAAACCAGATCCAACACCTAACCCGCCCAAAAAAGTAATTACATTACCCCAAACTGGTGAAAACAGTTTGTGGCAATACTCAGCATTAGGGGTGCTTTTAATTGGTGCCGGAATGGTTATAAAATTTAGAATGAGAAAGTCGGAGGAATTTTAACATGAAAGCAAAATCAATTTTAGGTTTAGCATTAGCATCAAGTATCTTATTTTTACAAGGACCAGCAGCATTAGCAGCTACAACAAGCGAAGCAAGTAATAAAGCGGATGTCGAGTTTATTGAAAATAATGGACCAACTGACCCGAAAGATCCAATTGAACCAGATCCAGAAGAGAATTGGGAGCCAGAAGAAGAGGAAGAAATCACTGGAAATAAAGGCCCATTATCCATCGACTATATTTCAAATTTCCATTTCGGACAAGTGAAAATGTCGGGGAATGTTAATTCATTTTTCGCTGCTAACACGGTTAACAAAGATAAAGTGACAAAACGTCCTAACTTTGTACAAGTATCTGATCACCGTGGGACAGGTGCTGGATGGACCTTAACAGTTAAACAAGACGCACCATTTGCTGTTGCTGATGGCTCTGCTAAAATCGAAGGTACGACATTATCATTATTAAATGGTTATGTCAATTCAGTAAACAATACTGGTGTAGACGTTCGCCCAGTAGCGAATCAAAGTATTGTAATTAAACCAGGCGTAGCGGCACAAAAAGTATCGGGTGCAGCTAGTGATGGCACTAAAGGAATGGGTTCATGGACGACTGCTTTTGGTAGCACTGATGAGCAAGGGCTTGAAAGTGTTAAGTTAAGCATTCCTGCTAATACTAAGATTAATAAAGCCGCTTATTCAACAACATTAAGCTGGACATTAACAGACGATCCAAGTAACTAATAAAGTAAGCAATTATAGGGAGAGATAAAAAAGATGAAAAAAGCAAAAGTATTAGCAGTAGCGTTAGCAAGTTTTGGGGTACTGACATTAGCATCAACATCAGTATTCGCAGCGGAAGAATCAAAAGCAGATATCAAACTGAGAGATATGGGGCCTGACGATAAGGAAAACCCATTAATTGATCCAAATGATAAAGAAAAAGAAGACACAGTCTACCCAGGAGAAGAAGATAACGTTGTTCGTCCAAACGGCCCATTAGTGATTGATTATATTTCTCGTTATCACTTTGGGGAGGTCCCAATGTCAGGTAACAATGCGATATATAATGCTAACTTAGATACACTAAAAGACACACCAACATCAACTCCTTTTGAGGTTCCTAATTTTATTCAAGTTACAGATAACCGTGGAACGAATGCAGGTTGGTCATTAGGTGTTAGAATGTCTCAAGAATTTACAACGGCTAAAGGTGTGACGCTTGATAATACTAGCTTAACATTTAAAAATACTGAAATGTTTAAACGTAGCTCTAATGAATCAGCTGCACCTTCCGTTTTCAGTGCAGATAAAAAAGTAACGATTTCTCTAGCTAATACTGGTTTTACAACGATTGGTGCTGCTAAAGGAACTGGTAATGAAGGTGTTGGTTCATGGGCAGTGACTCACGGTCATGTCGTTGGCGATACTGCGGCTAATGCAGCTGAATCAGTTCAATTATTTGTTCCAGGGAAATCAACAAAAGTGAAAGGTGAAGCCTATACAGCTAAAGTTGAATGGTTGTTAACGGATGAGCCAGGAGCAGCTACACCATAACAAACTAAGGAAGGGTGGAGTTTAACTGATGAAACAAACAAAGTATATACTCCTTAGTGCCGCCGTGTTACTGTCAACCGTTAGTGGTATGACAGTAGCTTCAGCTGCGGAAGCTAAATCAGATGCATCAGTCACGCTGATTAAGGATGCTGATCCTCTGAGAATTGAAAAAACTCCTGTGATTCAGTTTGGTAAACAAACAATTTCAGGTTCAACTAAAACATACAAAGCTCGTTATATTGATAGTGAAAAAGAAACAATCAATGGTGTGACGGAATATCTAGCACCAAGCGTGCACATAGTAGATAATCGTGGGACGAATGAGGGATGGAAATTAGATGCGTCTATTACTTCTTTTAAAGCCAATGATTTGGTTAAAACTGAATTAGCAGGAGCTGTTCTAGCGTTAACACCAACTCGTTCAGTTAAGATTGAAAATGAACCGGCAGTCATTCCAACCACACAAGAGGCTGTTGAACTAGGGAGTTCAGCTAAAACAATTGTCACTGCTACAACAGGTTTCGGTGTAGGGAAATCGAACTATTTCTTTGGAAAAAATTCGGCAGATACGACACCAGAAGTTGTTGGAGAAACTGGAAATATTGGGAATGACAAAGTAACATTAACGGTTCCTGGTGATTCTGCAAAAATTCAGGATGCAACTTATGTAGCTGAATTAACGTGGACATTATCTAATACACCGTAGAGTAAAAGGATGAGGAGTGACATGATGAAAAAAGTAACCTTTTTAACAATTGTGACTTTAGTGACGTTAGGTGCAGCTACACCAGCGTTAGCGGCCACAGCTAAAAATTCAGATGCAGACATTACCTTGACAGAGGATAATCATCCAGACGGTCCTCTAAGAATTTCTAAGACGACTAATATTGAGTTTGGTGTCGATTCAATTTCAGGGTCAGATAAGTCATACTATGCTCATTATTTAGGGGATGCTGAAAAGAATGCGGATGACAAGTATCGCCCTAACTATATGCAAGTTATTGATAATCGTGGAACCAATCAAGGATGGTCATTACAAGTTAGTAACGATGCTTTCAAGGGTAAAAATGAGAAAAATGAGGATGTCACTTTGGATAATGCCCAATTGGTCATGACATCAACTGTTACTCAAAAGAATAATGTAGATAAAGACACTCAAGCTGTTTTAGCAAATGATGAATTGGCGGTTGATCCTGCGGGTTGGACCTATTTTGCTAATGTAAAAGTAAATAGTAGTGCTGCAACGATTGCAACTGCTAAGGCTGGTAACGGTATGGGCGTTAATAATATTTATTTTGGAGATGTAGCGGATGCTGCTTCTACTAATGAGGACTTAGCTTCTAAAAATAGAAGCATTGAGTTACAAATACCTGGTATCTCAACTAAATCAAAAACTAAGTATACATCAACACTTACTTGGACATTGACAGATGATCCAGCATAAAAAGGAGAAACATTAGAATGAAAAAATCACTAAAAGCAACATTGTTAACCTCATTACTATGTTCAACTTTAATTGCGCCAACTGCTTTTGCAGCAAATCCTGGCGAAGCTGAATCAGCAGGGAAAGTAACATTTAAGAATGAAGCTAATCCGTTGAGAGTTGAATCTGCAACAGATATCATTTTTGGCGAAGTAGAAATTAGTGGTGATACTAAACCGTATAACGCTCTTTACCAAGAGACAGATAAGTTTACGGAATTTGGTGGGACAGAAAAATTTGCGCCGCTGAATGTTACAACAGTAGACAGTCGTGGAACTAACGCTGGTTGGAAATTACAAGTGAAGATGGATGGTCAATTCAAAACAGCTGACAATGATTTATTACATGCAAGTTTGAAGTTGGAGCCAACGTCCTCAGCTACAAGCAAAGATGAGGGCCTTAAACGGGGTGTGCCCTCTGTCTTAGGTGTCGCGACAGAGTTAACACCTGGTGGAAGCAATGCCATGATGATGAATGCCAAAGCAAATGAAGGAATCGGCACATGGACGACATTTTTTGGTGAGTTACAAGATGACACTCAAGGCGGTAAACGTCAAAATGATAAAGTTCAATTGACTGTTTTCGGTGGTAATAATGGTCAACCGATTAAAGAAAATAAAGAGTATTCGACAACAGTTACTTGGTCACTGTTAAATACAGGTGATTAATTATATAAGCTTTTAAGGGATGAAAGGAAGATAAACGAGATGAAAATGAAAAAAATTATGACAACAACAGTATTATCAGTATTAGCATTGGGGTTAATGGCTCCTGCAGCATTAGCAGAATCAACAACTTCTAAGGGGAAGGTTCAATTTATTAATGATCCAAATGGTGATAAACCAACACCGGTCGATCCAACTAAACCAACTCCAGAACCAATTGAAGTAGATCCAGAGCGACCTGGCACGGATGGTTACTTGCGTTTTGACCGTGTTCCTCAATTTGATTTTGGGCAAGTAATATTAACCAACGCGGCAGTTGATGCACCTGTATTGCATGATGTATTTAAAACTTCAGCGACAGAAACTTTTTATGCAGCGCCAACAGTTGAAGTTACAGATAAGCGTGGTTCTAATGCTGGTTGGACAACGTCTGTTAAGGCTGGACCTTTCGAGTTAGTTAAAGCTGGTGATGAAGGTAAGCTTGTTCCTGAAATTGAAGCGGGTAAAGACTTAGTAGGGGCAAAGATAACCATTAAAGCAGGTCATGCGAATGTTCATTCTAAAGATGGAAGTGTGACACAAGCTTCTGCACCGGATATTTTTGCAGACTTTGATTTAACGGCTAATGACTATACGTTTGCATCTGCAAAGGTTGGAAATGGAATGGGTCAATGGTCAATTGCGTTCCACGAAAATGATGCGCAAACAACCGGAGATATTGGTTATCCAAATAAACATACAACTCAAGGGACAGAAGGGGCTGTTCGTTTAACTGTTCCTGAATCATCTCAAAAACTAGTCGATCGTACGTATCGTTCAGTTCTTACATGGACAATTTCTGACGAACCAGGCAAATAGTTAACTAAAAAAATATGAATTTAAGAGGAGAATCACACATGAAAAAGAAATTAATGTCATCAGCAATTTTAGGTTTAGGTTTTATGTTAGTAGCACCAGCGGCTTTAGCAGCAGATACACAGGGGAAAATTGAATTTGGGATTAAAACAGACCCAGGTACAGACGTCATCCTTCCGGATACCAATCCTCCAGTGGTTGTTACTCCAGATCCAGGAACAACTGTCACACCTGGTCCAATAGCAGACGGTTTAAATTTCTCTGTTCCACATCTAGACTTTGGTACTCGTGAAATTTTGATGGAAGATAAAACTTATAATCCAAAAGCTCTAAAATATACTGAAAAAGATAATGCCTCAGAAGAATATTACTTACCACCAACTGTAATTGTTCGTGATTTACGTGGTAAGACAGACGGTGAGTGGGATATCAAAGTATCAGCAGGTGAATTTATTAAGGCTGGAACATCAGGTGCTACTGCTAAAACAATTCAAGGTGCTCAGTTAACATTTGTATCACCTAGAGTTTTTAGTAACAAAGAAAGAGATCCAGGTTCGCAAGAAGTTACTACTGTTCCAGCATCAGGGTTTACTTTTACTGCACCAATTGTATTAACTAATGCCCCAGCAGATCTTATTTCAGCAACTGGTGGAGCTGGTAACATGCAAACGACTTATATGCTTGATAAAGAAAGCAAATATGAAGTTACACCACAAGGGTCTGATTTAGTTTTCAAATCCAACTTAACTGCAACAAGTGAAGTCAAAGGAATTGATTTGAAAATTCCTGGTGGAGCCGCAATTGACAATGCTGTATACTCTGCTGATATTACATGGACAATGACAACTGCGCCATAACAAAACTAATTAATGTAAATGAGGATGAGATGAATGAAAAAAGTATTGTTATCAACATTATTAGCAACATTAGCTTTAGGCTTAGTTGCACCGGCTGCTTTAGCAGTAGATAAAAATACAGATGGTGTGATTAAATTTGAACCAGAAAGTGTTAATGATATTATTTTACCAGAAACGGAGCCACCAATCGTGGTAACTCCTCCAACTGGTAGTGAGACAGAAGAATTTGAAGCTGGTTTAAATATGACTGTACCTGGTTTAGATTTTGGAACTGTCAAGATGAAAATGACAGATGCTGAATATAATCCATTACCACAGGAGTACACTAATAAAGAGACGCCCGCAACTAAATATACTTTACCACCAATGGCAATTATTCGTGATGCTCGTGGTCTAGCTGCTGGAACAGGTAGTTGGTCATTAAAGGTCTCTGCTGGTCAGTTTAAAGATGATGCAAAGAGTGTTGATTTGGGAGCATCCACGTTGTCATTTGTTAAACCGAGAGTGTTTAATAGTATGCGTGCGGTACCTGGTCAAGAAGTAACGGCTTTAGGTTTACCTAATATTACATTCACTAAGACATCAGTTAATGTTTCTAGTGGATCACAATTGATTTTATCTTCAAAAGATGGCGCAGCTGTTGGTCAAACAACATACATGCTAGATGAAGAAGCTAAATATGTTATCCAAAATCCAGGTGCCACTGGTCAAGCGGTAACAAATCTTGACGCAAATACGCCAATTAAAGGTGTAACTTTAAAAGTACCGGGTAGCGTGGACAAAGATAAAACAGCAACATATAAGTCAGTACTCACTTGGACGTTATCCAATACTGCTGATTAATAATAAAATAAAAAAGAGCGTAACTGCTCTTTTTTATTTTGTTTTACAAACAAATATTTCAATTGTTATTAATCTTAAAACTTCCGATATTTCTGGTTGATTGCCGTTCGAAAAAGAGATATAATAAAAAGGTGAGTTTCGTTCGATAATGCAGATATAAATAAAAGTTCGGCATGACTTACGTTCGAAAAAGAGTTATAATTGATACAGGATAATAGTTAATCTTGCAACATTTTATATCGGGGATAGTAAACAGGAGGTTGATTAAGACCGTTGTTTGTTATGGGATACTAGTTCATAAATGTAGCATATAATTTAGGAGGATGACATGAGTAAAAAAGCAATCAATCAAGTAAAAGTGCTAATCGGTATCTTTTTACTAACAATGGGATTATCGGGAGCAAAGGTATTTGCTGCTGATGATGAAAAAGGAAATAAGTCTAACGTTGGGGTTAGTGCTGTGATTCCAGATAATCAAATTGATAAGGAAAAAACCTATTTTGATTTATTAATGAAACCTGGTCAGGAGCAAGAATTGGACGTCAATTTAAGTAACTCATCTGATGAAGAGATTACTGTAGAAGTCACAGCCAATTCAGCTTTTACTAATGACAATGGTGTCATTGATTATAGTCCAGTTAAGATGGATCCAGATCCGACGTTAAAGTATCCTTTTTCAACTATTAGTGAAACGCCTAAAGAAGTAGTAGTGCCGGCTCAGTCAAAAGTAGTGGCGAAAGTCAAAATCAAAATGCCAGCAGAATCATTTGTCGGTGTATTAGCTGGCGGAATTCATGTGACAGAGAAAGACAAAGCGGATAAAAAAGAAGATGGCGGCGGCGGTGTTCAAATAAAGAACAAATTTGTTTACGTAGTGGGTGTGCAATTACGTACGGAAGAAAGTCTTGATGGTCTTAAGGGCGATTTAGCTTTGGACAAAAAGAAAATCATTCCAACACAAGTTAATTATCGTAACTATTTAGGGATCAATTTACAAAATACGCAACCAGTATATATTCGAGACTTAGAAGTGGATGCGAAAATCTACCGAGGAAATAGTGATGAAGTACTCCATGAAACCAAAACACAAAACATGAAGATGGCTCCTAATTCTAACTTCAATTACGGTGTAGATTGGGAAAACAAGCCGTTCCAAGGTGGTAATTATAAGGCGGTAGTCACTGCTAAGTCGATTGACTATGGCGAAGAGTGGAGTTGGACGGAAGAGTTTACAATCGATGCTGATTTAGCGAAAAAGTTAAATGAACAAGCCGTTGAACTAGATAAGGACAATACTCAACTAATCATTATGATTGCCGCAGGTTTAGGCGCTTTATTATTGATTATCATCATTTTGATTATTGTATTAAACAATCGTAGACAGGCAAAAAAACGCAAAGCTAGAAACGCAAGAAAAAGAAAGTCATCGTCTTCAAAATCAGGTAGCTCCAAATCATCTAGCAGTCGAAAATCTCGCAAATAATACATGCAATGGAAGGTGATTAAGCAGAATGGATAAGTTAACCGATAAGCAGCAAGAAGTAGTTGAAACATCTCAGGAGAAAGCTAGAGACTCCCAAGAAGATTATCAACCAGAGATAGAAACCTTGGTAGAAGATACCGATCTTTTGACATCTGATAGTGATGAGGACGAAGAAGAACAGGGGCGTTCTTATTTATTGATGGCACTTTGTGGCGCTGTCGTGGTTCTTTTGGTAGGCATTGGCTTACTTTTTTATCGTTATTATCCGTTGAATTCAAAAATTGCAGGGACTTGGACTGGGGAAGCAGTCGGGGCGCAATATAAAGTTGAAAATACAAAAGATAGTTCCACTTTTACTATGTTAAATACAAATGGCACTAACGGAATGGACATGGTCTTCCAAAGTAAGTTAACGAAAGAGGCAGCTAATGAGTATTTTGTGAAAGATACGAAGGTGTTTCTAAAGTTAAGTTATGAAGCACTTGGTGAAGAAACCATACAGAGTTTTGCTGCTAATAAAGAGATGTTTAAAGTGGTTTTAGATGACAAAAAAACGATGCTCTTAGCCTATACAAAAGATGGGCTGGCGTATTCCTTTGGCGATAAAGATTTAAACACGTTATTTAAATATGTCTTAAGAGATTTTAAGTGGTCTAAAATGGGTGGTGACACCTTGAACTTGCGAAATGACTTATTTGCCAGCGGTGGTATTTCATTTAAACGTGAGAAGTAATAATGACGTAAGCCTTTAAAGCAGTAGCAGCTGATAGTTGTTGCTGTTTTTTTATTACCATTTATAGAATAAAGGGTTGTTATTTGGTATAATTTAGTAGACAGTTCAATAAAGAAATTAAGTGAATGAACAAAATTCAAAAGTAAGTAGGCGATATATAAGTGAGTACACAACTATTGATGATTGTATTAATAATTTTAGCAGTAATGAATTTGGGCTCATTAATTGGAGTGATTTTAATTGCCAAGCAAAGGATTCAGTTGCAAGGCCAGATTGATGAGCTAAAATTGGCAACTGAAAAAAAATCTACTAAGGGCAAGTCCAAAAAATCAAGTAAACGAAAAAAGAAAAGGAAAAGTCGTGATTAGAGATGGATGGATTGGTAATAATTTTAGGTGGAGTCTTTGGACTGTTGTTGTTACTGTTTTTAGTTCATTTATCTGCTGTTATTCGTTTAGCTAAACCTAAAAAGCGCCATGAAATGGGGCTGGATAGTTGTATCGATAAACGCCAGAAGGCTAATAAACGTAATAATTTGTTAGGCACATTAGTTATAATATCGGCAGTAGCAGTCCTTAGCTGTGGGTATTATGGTTTATTTACCGAAGGAATCAACGCAACTGACAGTAAGCAAGTGGAAACTAAACCAAAGACCAAGAACAAAACGATGATTAGTACTAATCAAAGCACTAGTCAGTCCAGCAGTGTGGAAAAAGAGTCCAAGGAAGAAACAAAGACCATCGAGTCTACTAAGCTAGCAAAAGAGCAAGCTGAAAAGGAAGCCGCTGAGGCGCAGAAAGCAGAAGCTAAGAAGCAAGAAGATGCCAAAAAACAAGAAGAAGCGAAAGCAGCAGAAGAAACGAAACAACAGGCGGCTGAAGAAGCAGAAGGTGACGGCCTACCAATTAGCCTTGAAGGCAGCTTTGAGACCAATGCAGAAGGGGTGGCAGCTGTTACGGGTAAAGCAAAGGGTGGTATTAAGAAACTGAGTGTGACTAATTCTCTTAATGATCAGGAACAAGTGATTGAGGTCAGTGGTGATGGGACCTTCAGTTTTGATTACACCATGACGGATCCGATGGCTACGGTAATTTTATTTGTCTGTGATGCTAGCCAAGTTGGGAGCATTGCTCAAGAAGATCGTCAGCAGACGTCAATCAATGCGAATTCAGATTTTATGATGGCATATCAGGAGCAACAAAATGCAAAGAATGAGCAGGAATATGAGTAGGCCACGATTGTCAACAGTCCCCAAAAATAGGTTCTTGGTTGAGTGAAGTATTTACTCAAGTCTTAATCCTCACGATTTATCACGGTCTAGCGTATAATAATAGGTAGAGCTATTCTGCTAGGCAAACAATTGAAGGAGGACAATCGAGATGACAATTTATGACTATACAGCAACCTTAGAAAACGGTGACACATATACCTTAGATAAATACAAAGGACAAATCTTAATCGTAGTTAATACAGCCACCAAGTGTGGTTTGGCTCCTCAGTTTGAAGAGTTGGAAAAGATTTACGAAACTTACCATGATCAAGGATTGGAAATTTTAGGATTTCCTTCCAATCAATTTAAACAAGAGCTAAGCACTAGCGAAGAAGCCGGTGAAGCTTGTCGAATGACTTATGGCGTGACCTTTCCGATGCATGCTATCTCAAAATTAAGCGGGGAGGATGCGAATCCGATTTTCACTTATTTAGTGGACAATACCACCGGTGTTTTGGGGAGTAAAATCAAATGGAATTTTACCAAGTTTTTAATTGATCAAGAAGGAAATGTTGTGAAGCGTTATGCGCCAAAAGACAGTCCGAAGAAAATGATTGCCGATATAGAGTCGCTTTTGGCAAATTAAGAGTATTATAGGAGTTGTTGCTTAATTAGGCGATAGCTCTTTTTTTTATGAGCAAGACACTTTATACTGACCTAATGCCCATAAGTATTTTTTATTGTTGAAAAGGAAACAATCAATCAGTATAATATGGGTAAGTAGGAACATAGGAGGACAGGCATGAACAAAGAAGATCAGGTAATGATGGATGTCAGACATCTGTACAATAAGATGGCTTGGATTAATAAACTGAAAATGGAAGACAGCCTAAAAGGGTATCAATCGACTGAAGTTCACTGTATTGAGTATATTGAAAAAAATGCGGATTCCAATGTGACTAAATTAGCGGAGGCTTTTTACATGACTCGAGGAGCTATTAGTAAGCTGACCAAAAAGTTAATCAAAAAAGGCCTAATTGAGAGCTATCAGAAGGTGGATAATAAAAAAGAAATTTATTTTAAATTAACAGAGAAAGGGCGAGAGGTCTTTAATATCCATGAAGAGTTGCATCAAGAATTCAGAGAACGTGATAAGATCATTTTTGACCAAGTATCTGATGAGCAAATAGAGGCCTTACTTCAATTTGTCAATGGCTATAGCCAGCATTTAGATAGGGAAATTGAGAAGCTGGCACTAGAACGTGACTAAACCTATAGGATGAATTAATTAAGAGACGAGCAGACTTTTGAGGTCAGTTCGTTTTTTTGTTGACTAAGAAACAAAAAAGAGTTATTATATTGTTTACAAGGAAACAATATTAACGATAAAGGAGTTATTATATGTCTACAGATCAAACAACGACACAATCAACGGAACCAATTGATAAACACGCCCTCATCTTTGGATTAATATCTGTCTTTTTATGTGGAATTGGCTTTAGTATCATCATGCCGGTGGTGCCTTTTTTAGTAGCACCTTATATTAGTAATCCTGCTAATCAAGCAATTGTAGTCACCTTACTAACCTCAGTGTATGCTGTCTGTGTTTTTTTCGTTGCCCCTGGGCTAGGAGCATTGAGCGACAGATATGGTCGCCGGCCCGTACTGTTACTTTGTTTATTGGGGTCGGCTATTGGCTATTTTATTTTTGGTTTGGGTGGTGCCTTGTGGGTCCTGTTTCTTGGTCGTATCATTGAAGGCATCACTGGAGGGAGCATCAGCACAATCTTTGCTTATTTTGCTGATATTATTCCGCGGGAAGAACGAACCAAGTATTTTGGCTGGATGAGTGCTGTCGTTGGGATTGGCAGTGCCATCGGACCAACACTTGGTGGTTTATTGGCACATTTTGGTTATTCTGTGCCACTTTTTTTTGGCGCAATCATCACGCTTCTAAATGTTCTTTATGGTTACTTTTTTATGCCTGAGAGTTTAGCGAAGGTCAATCGCCTAAAGGAGATTCCTCTGTTCAGGTTGAATCCATTGACTCAGCTGTTACATATTTTGTCCATGAAAAATTTAAAGTGGCTCTTGATTTCAGCCTTTCTAATGTGGATTCCCAATAGTTCCTTACAAGCGGTATTTTCTCAATTCACCATCGATACCTTTAACTGGAAACCAGCTGTGATTGGTTTGATGTTCTCAATTATGGGTGTTCAAGATATCTTGTCTCAAGGCTTTGTGATGCCTCGATTATTAGTAAAAATGACTGATAAACAGATTGCGATGCTAGGAATGCTTTCAGAGATAATGGGGTATGTCTTAATTGCTGCGTCAGCTCTAGTGTCTTATTATCCTTTCCTAATTGTCGGTATGTTTATCTTCGGTTTTGGTGATTCGATTTTTGGTCCGTCTTTTAACGGCATGTTATCAAAATCGATAGATGCCAGTGAACAAGGAAGGGTTCAAGGAGGGAGTCAATCAATTCAAGCCTTAGCTAGAATGATTGGCCCTATAGTCGGAGGCCAACTTTATGTTTCCCTTGGACATTCAGCACCAGCTGTAATGGGGGTGGTGTTGATTGGCGGAGGGGTGTTGGTCTTATTCCGAACACAAATAGGGAGTAGTTAAAGCGGTTTTTGATTGTGGAGTGCTTACTGACGTTGAGAGATAGAATTAGTAAGTGAGGTGCTTAAAATAGACATCAAAGTAGTTCCATATGAGGTAAACTGGCCAGAACGCTTTCACAAGGAATGCCTTTTACTTAAAGGAGGATCAGGAGATAATTTACATCAGTGATATTACATAGGCATTACAGCGAATTACCTAGGAGGTGTCTCAGTTATTCGTGATTGCGTGAGGTTAGAAGTGTATGAAGAGGTTATGAGAAAATTAGGCTATGAATCATTTGGGTAAAATGGTATTTCTGAACGGCGATTTTATGTGAAGGGAAAGGGCGACCCCACTATATTTAGGCCAACGTCTTTCTGAGGCACATCAATACGGTCAATTAAAAATGTCCTTAGTCAAACTTTTTGATGATAGCCTTTAGGGATATGTTAGTGGTAAAGACGAATGGGTAAAAGCATTGGAGCCTGTGACTGATGTCCCAGACTTCAATGCGTTTAAGGTGATATTACCCTTTTAAAAAGGTTGCTAAATCTGCTTTCTTATCGAAAGATTCAATTTGTTTTCCCGATTCAGAGATTCGCAAGAGGGCGGGGACATATTCCAGATCCAATGAGGCCATCAGTTCTTTAGTGGCTGGCTCGGTATCTGCTTCAGTCACATCAAAATAATAAATGGTCTGGGGATTTTTTTTGAGACTGGCTGTTAGTTTTGGCACAAAAGCTTGGCAGTATTTACATGTGGGTTTACCTAGATAGATCAGAAATGACTCTGGTTCTTTCAGTTTGTTCTGAAATGCAGTCACTGAAAGTTCTGTGAGGTCTTTGATGTCTTCTTCATAAGCCAAAACAGCAGAATCAGCTGTTTTGGTTGTTTTGGTTGGTTCCCCTTGCTTGCCACACCCACTTAGAAAAAGGGTGATAACGGCTATTAGGGCAATGAATGGTTTCATTGGATGTTGTCCTCCTATTTAAACATCGTATTCTAGTTCTTTAATGGCAGCTCGTAAATAGGTATAAGGAGTTGGCATAGCTTCAGAATCGTAATGGGCGTAAGCAATTTTTATTTCCAGTTGAATTCGGTGTAGAGTTGAAAACTCTTGAGTGCTGATGCTATAAATTCTGCGGAAGTTATTGATCAATTCCTCAATCAATGCCTCTTCTTTAAAAATTAGCACTCCAAAAGTCATTTCGACTTCGTCCAGAATGTAAATAATCCCAGAATCCCCTCGACTAGTATTGATGGCATCGACAGTGAGTCGGATGACTTCTTGTTTTTCTTCATCTGAGAGCATTTTTTCAACTTCTTTCCAGAATTTCATCTGAAAGACGATTAAATAATTATCTAATCCCAAGCGGCGAGCTGCGTCCATAAAGACTTGGGCGTCATCGTTAAAGGCGGTTAAATTCCGCAATTTACTTTTGGCGTCAATGATGCCAAGTTTCAAAGATTGAGCCTGCAGCAGGGCGTTTTCTTTCTGCAACTGATGCATGTGATAGGTTAAGGCAAAGACCAAAGCAGAAAGAATCGGTGTCATAACGAGCCAAAAATAAGTTGGCAAGATAAATATCTGCTCTGTTTTTGCTAAAAGTTGATAGAGAGCATAGCTACCTTGAATAAAGATGTAAACTAAATTTAAGATTAAACCAGTGGTGATATTAGTAAAGTAAGTCACTAATGCTAAGATTAATGCCAGATTCATCAGGATGACATTTTGCATGAGATGATCACTAGTTAGACCAACAAAGACAACAATTATAAAAGTAACTAGCAAAAAGCCTAAAAGAGATAAATCTGATAATAACTGGGTATTCTTTTTCATATTAGGCATCCTTCTTTCTGTGTTTCGTCACAATAAAGGTTAAGCCTGCAATCAAGGATCCAGCCACAAAGATTAACACTCCGAGATAGGTAACTAATAAGGAGTTATTAGCGAGTTTAGCTGAGGTTGAGTCAGACTCTTTTGCCAGTTCTTTTTTAAAGCGGAAACTGTTGACAGTACCGTCTTTATCGACAATAAAGCCATCTTCCGGGTGCTGGCTGATCTTTTCTTGGCTGGACAGTTTTTGTGCACTGAGATAGACACCACGACTAGTGGCACCAGTTAAAACAAGGATACCTTTGCCTTCTTCGTAAGGTGAAAAGATTAATTGACCAGAACCAATCTCGGTGCCGTATTGACTTTCAATACTGATTTTTTCGTTGGATACTAGTCGTTCACCTTTGTCGTCATAGCGGAAGAATAGTTTGGTGTTCAAGTCCTTCACGACTGTATTATCCTGATAGCTGCCAAGAACAATTAAATTATTGGCTTTAAGTGTATTGTCGGGAACCGTAGTACCAGCATTGACAAAGATTACATCCCCTGTGTTATCTTGAGCGTAACGTCCTAGTAGGTTAAACAAAGCGGTAATCGAGCGGTAAATATTTTGGTCTACTTTCTCAGGCAAAAGGACCGCTACTTGGTTATAGCTCCCTTCTCTCAGGAAGGGATAAGGATAGTTGGCAAACACTAAATCTTGGCGATCTTTTGTGTGAATTGTCATGGCAGATTCTGGTGCAATATATGCCCAGGGCATTTGATCCTGACGGGGTGTACAGGGCAAGTCCTGAATTTCTAATTCAAAAGCGACGGTCAAAGTAAAGTCTCCTGCTACCTCGAGATCTTTTGGCACGGTAATGATCAGCTCATCGTCACCAGCTTTATCCAGAGTCAATTTTTGACTGCCAATGGGAATGCCATTGATGCTGAGAGTGACTAGGGAGCGGTTAAAGTCCAAGTTTTCTGAATAACGGAATTTCAAGTAGATCTCACTATTAGAAGCGATCGAACGATTAGAGGGCAAAGAAACAAAAAATTGCTTTTCCTGATGGAAGGGCCCCACTAATTTTTCACCTTGGTCATTTAAGTGGAAAAGCTTCTCAGATTCAATGGCAGGGGTATCTGTCAGTGTATCTTGACCAACTGTTTTTTCGCTTTGAGCGACTTCTGACATCAATTGTGAATTGGCAATAAAACGGCTGCCTTTAATCAGAGCCTCCCCGCTTTTGGCAGTGACTAACAGAATATGCTGTTGGTCCTTATTAATCAGTTTAAGCTGAGCATCATTTCCTAATTCTTTTTCAGCCACTTCCTTTTGCAAATCAGCTGGCAGATTATCGTAAAGACCGATGATGATTTGATAAGGCACTTGATTAAATTCTTCATCAGTTAATTGGGCGACGGGAATGGCCTCGTCGTCTTTATTTTCAATTTTAGCGTAACTTGATAAAACGTATGTGGCACTTTCCAACTCTGAGGGTTCGGCTTTACCGGCAACTAAAACAGCAACTTGACGATGGGCAATTGAATCGATGCCGCTAAATCGTTTGTGAAAGTCTTTAATGCTGTCCGTTAGTTCTTGATTGCGGTATAGAATCCCTACATTAGAGCTTTTAAACAGGTGGAGCCAGTCGGCAGGCGTCGTGGTAATACGACAAACATCTTCATCATCAATCGTGCTGACGCTGCCTTGTATAAGGAGAGTATTGACTCCGGTTTTAAGTAATTCTTTTGGAATGGTTAGCTTGACGTGTTGCTTATCGTTTTCTGAGGCCGTTAGTTCAAAGGAATGAAACTTGGCACCATTGATAACAAAGGTTAAGTTGGACCGCTCACGCTTAGTTAATTGTGAGACTTGATAGTCTAAGTTGATTTGTGCCTGATCGACATTCCAATAATCTAAGACTTGGAAATAAACTGTTTGGCTAGAAATTGGACCAGTCAAGGATTGATCGGCTTGTTGAAACTCGGTAATAAAGGTTTGTTGTGATATTAAGGGCTCGTCTTCAGCTGAGGCAATGGTTGGGATACTTAAGACCAAAAACAAAGCCAGAATACTGAGCCAATAGTTAAAACGAATCATGGTGTCTCCTCCAATTATGTGAACTTTTTCGAACGACTGTCAACTATTTGAAGCGTTCGGTTTTATACCACTTGGCTTCCCGCTTAAGGACGGTTTCGCGGACGTACATTACTAGGCCGTAAGCGGCCACGACCATCCACATCTGGGCGTAAGTGACGTACATTAAGGCGATAATGCCAAGATTTTCTAGACTCATTTCGCCTTTTTCCGTGGTGATGGTAATAAAGGTCCCAACGATAAACAGGACGATTGCCAATAACCATAGTAGGCCGCTAAAGCCAGCCAATGTCGTATGGATGTAACCAAAAATATTTAAAATTAAAATGGTATCTGAGACGACTAAAGAAGTCAATAATAGAAAATAAATGGCTAGAAAGTAAAGTAAATCAAAACGAATTTTGCGGGCTTTCGGATCGAATAGCAAAGGCAAATTTTTGATTATTACGTAGACATTGCCTTTAACCCAACGAGTTCGTTGCCGGAACCAGACACTCATAGTTTGAGGTTCTTGTTCCCAAGTCACTGCCTTTGGTTGAAACTTGATGCGATAGCCCATGGTATAAATCCGAAAGCTGATTTCAGTGTCTTCGGCCAAAGCTTTAACGTCCCAACCACCAATCGCTTCAATAATTGAGCGACGCAAGATAAAATTAGTACCAGGGATGGTGCAGAGTTTAAAGAGTTGCCACCGACCAGCTTGAGCCATCCACTGAAAGGAAAGAGTCTCAATATTAATAAAGCGGGTCAATAAGGTGGCATCGCGATTGCGAGTGCGGAACTTACCCACAACAGCTCCTAGTGAAGGGTCATGAGTCAGTTCAGCTACTAGATAGCGCAAAGCATTTCTCTCAGGTGTGTTATCGGCATCATAGATGGCAATTAAGTCACCTTTTGCGTCTTTGAAGCCTAAGTTTAAAGCATTAGACTTTCCTTTACCACCAGTGATGGCATCAGTGTTAATAATCCTTAAGAGCCGTTCCGGGTGTTTTAACTGAAGCCCTGCTAACAGCTGAGCGCTGTTGTCAGAGGAATTATCGTTAATGACGATGATTTCATAACAGTCGTGAGGGTAGTTCAACCGTAGTAGGGCTTCCACTGTTTTGATGATTACGATACCTTCATTATGAGCCGGAACCATAATGCTGACAAAGGGCGTCTCACCGTTAATTTCCGGTGGAGGCGCGCCTTCAATTTTCATGTAATAGAGATAGCCGGCAATAATTAAGATGACATTGATCAACAGTAAACTCCAAATGGATAATGTGGCGATTAACAGTAAATAATCGGCTAAAGTCATGTCATCATCTCCCGTATTTCCGTCTGTATAAAACGAAACTAATGATTAGGAATATTCCCAATACAATTAAAGTTCCTGTTATAAAGACCGTTAAAATTTTATTTTGTGTAGCGAAGAAGCCCGTTAAGCTAGTTTCGGGTTCAGCCACTGCCTTAGCTTCAAAGGGAATGGCTGTTTCAATCCACTTGCGTTGGCCATCTAGATAGAACTGTTGATTCTTGACTTCCATGGTATGGTTGATGGTCACAACCTTATGATCGGTATAGAGGGTATTCTCAAAGAGATAAGAGGTTTTGGTTAAACCTTGTAAAATTCTTTCTAAGCGCTCTTCTGTTTCCGGAAAGGGAATGACAATGGCTGTCGGTGAGAAAAAGGCTTTTTCACTGACACCCCACAAATCGATATTGCTAAAACTATCTGGATCAAATCCCACATAGGCTGTTTGATATAACTGATTGGTCGTGGTCTTTAGGCGACTCTGACGGTTTCGGTTAGGCAATAAAATCGTGGTATCGGAATAACCTAGTGCCTGTTCCTGATAATCAGCATCTTGGTTCCAGTAAGCAGGCGTGGCGATTCCAACAGGGTATACTTTGTTTTCTAAAAAAAAGGTCAGGCTTGTGGCCATATCACGTTGTAATGCTCTAGGATCGGTCGAATTAGGACTTTGAGCAAAGGGTGTTTGTAAAAATAAACTACTATTTTGCGTAGAAACCTCTGTTAAAATTTCCAAATAATTATTCGCAGCTTTTGTTTCGAGATTATCCCAAATACCCGTGGCGCTTAAGGCAAAGGGCAAGCCGGCAGCTTGGAGTTCTTTTTGTAATTTTTTTAAAATCTTAAAATTTGAAACGGGAGTAAAGTCATCAAAAACGAGTAAAGGGTATTGTCTGACTACTTGATTGATGGCTAGCCACTCACAGACCAAGCGGTTGCCAATTAGGTATGGCAATCCTGTTGTTTGCCAAAAAGGCAGATAAGCCACGCCGTTTTGTAGGCTGCCATAAGGATAGCGACCTAATTCATTGTCGTAGTTCAGACTACCATAATTTTTACTGTGCTGATCCTCAGTTAGAACATCAACTGTGAAGGTTTGTGACAGATTCTCGCTGGCTTGAAAAGTCAGGCTGTCTAAGCTGGCGCTATCGCCATAAAGTCGTTTAAGCGGTGACCCTAAAACTTGGCGCCAGGGTTCCGGCAGTTTTTGGCCAATGTGGAGGCGTTTCTTTTGATAAGCGTCCCGTTCAGTAAGAAAGGTTTGGTTTTCAATTGGTAAATCCGGCTGGTTAATGATTTCGATTAAACCAGTGTAATCAGTCAATTGACCGGCTTGATAGTCGTCGATCGAAAGAGTGGTTACACTGACTTGCAAACTAGTCAGTAAGCTTTGCATCAAATTAATCATTTCATCACCTTTTTGTTCGTTATCCAAACTGTCATAAACCAGTAGCAGGCGATCTCGAGGCTGGATTTCGGTAATTGTCCCAGCTTGAGCAATTAGGGGGTGGGTGAGAGCTAGTAAAAAGAAAATCAGCCCTACTAACCAAGGTTCTTTATTGTTCATTGTGACCTCCTCTATCCTTTATTAATGGGTCCACCGGGCGCCAGAGAGCGTGGTGAAGGAGCTCGGCCAAAGTGAAAATCAAGATTAAATCAAAAATTAAGGGGATGATAAACAGTCGTAAAGTGACGCCTACAACCCCATAGTTAATGATGGCAGTCAGATAATTAAGATAAGTCATGATCAAAAAAGATAAAATGAAAATCCCTGGTAACATTCGCCAACGGTTTCGCTGTTGCCATGATTTGACAATTAATGGCACATACAGAATCAAGATAATCAGACTAAAAACCAGATAGAAGCCAAAGGTTTTTGGGAAATAGGCCTGTCTCAAGGTTTGATAGCCGTTAAAAAAGTGGTTTTTAGTCCCAGCAGGTTGTCCCTGACTTTTTTCATGATTTCCCAGATTGGGATCTTGAACTTGAGAGACTTGTGGCATGGCAGTTTTCATTAAGCTGACTAGGTCAGCAGGGTGTTTCAAGTAATATCTTAGGAGCCAAAATTGGTCAAGAGGCTGGTAAAAGTCAGTGAAGATTTCATTGCCGTCGATGTCTAAAGGTAAATAGTCTGCGAAATAATCCTCACCGGCTAAAAGAGCATATTGGCTGTTTAATTGTTGATGTTCCAGGTCAGTCTCATCAACAGTTCCTTTCATAAGCCCTTGAGAAAAAGCTTGGAAGTGTTGATAATTTCGGTTACCTAAATTAATAAATGAAAAGGTGATGCTAGCACCTAAAATAATCGTGAAAGTGCCGAATAAGGCGAACATTTTAGTACTGAAAAGACGACTGGTAAGGGTAGTTAAAATTAGCCAGGCTAATAAAAATAGTACCATGTATAAAAACTGTTGATGAAGGGTAATCAGTAAAAAGGCATTCACTAAAAATAAAGTGATCATCAGCTTGGTGGGGTATAAACGTCGATAAAAAGCAATCGATAAGGCGAATAAGTAAACGGTGGTAATCAAGACTAGTGCCAAAACGTAAAAGGAGTGAAAATACAAGGTATAGCTGGTGTCTCCTAAAATGAAGACCACCAGTAAGGCCAATAGGTAATCACTGCGTCGTCGACCTTTGCCAGTGATGCTACTGGTCAGAAGGTAAATCGCTCCTAGATAATAAAGAAGATATAGACCACCTAAAAAGCGCATGTCAAAGATGACCTGACTATAGAAGAGTTTATTGAAAAAAAGAGCAATAGCTAAAAAGGCAGACTGGGATGAGAGCCACCGAGAGCTACCAGGGTTATAGTATTGGAGTATACCGTATTGGCGAGTGAAATAACTACTGCCATCTTCTGTAAATCCCTGTAAGGGATAGAGGCCAGCTGCTTCGAACCACTTATTAAAATCTCCGTTATTAGCGATGCCATTAGCGGGCAAAACAAATAGAACCCAACTGGTAATCAGCCCGATTAAGATGACGCTTAACCAGGCTGGCGACAAGTAGGTTTTGATCACTTGTTCAGTGTTAATAGCGATTTGTTTCATTTGATGCTTGATTGATGTCACTCGGGGCACCTCCTTGATGAGTAAGCTTATTAAAATCCCTATGTAGTTGGATTCGCTTGATAAGCAAGTAACGCAAGTAAATTGTCGAATGAATAAAACTCCTGAGTGCCAGCATTACCAAAGGCACCGTAAAAGGGTGACTGCTGATCAAGCACTTGAAATTTTTCCATGTGCTTGATAGCTGTCTCATAAAAGTCCAAATCACCTAGACGAGCAGCAATAATTGCCGACAAGGCATAGGACGCCGTCGATTGATTGTCGTCCAATATTTGGCCTTTCGGGCCGTATCCGTTGTAAAGCTTGCCTTTGGCGGTTTGACTTTTCAAGTAGGCAATTGATTCAGGCCGCTGTTTATCTTGACGAACTAGATGCAATACGCTAATAAGGGATTCCACAATATTGATCTGTTGAGAATCTTGGTACTGTTTGCTGTCATAGTTGTACCGTGTTTGATACAAGGGGAATTCATCAGATAAATAGCCTTCTGTCAAAATAGTTTCTTGCGTTTTCAATAACTTATTCAAGCTCTTTTCGCTTAAAGGCAGTAATGATAACGCAGTTAAGTCAATGTAACAAAGGGTGATCTGTTGACTCTTAATGCCTAAGTCGCCATCGTAAAAATCAATGAGATGGTCGTCGATTAAGTTAGTCTGACTAAAACGTTTGGCGTAGGTTTGAGACAAATTGCGCCAAGAGGGATCTTCAAAAACATCGGCGGCATGATCAAGGACGCGAATAATCCGCAAATCATCAACGGTGGCATTGACGGGATAAATTTTTTCCTTTAAGGGGGAATAGCGATAACTAAAAAGCTTGCCAGTGTCAAAGGTCCGTTGCATTTTACTGACTTCTGTTTTGAAAAGGCCTTCCATTTGAGCACTGACGGCAAATGCCATCATAAAGCCAGCAGATTCGCTAAGGACTTCATGACCTGTAGCCATTTCCCGGTCTTCTTTCGTCCCTTGATAGTTAGTGAAAACCCCATACTGATTGGTCATCTTATTTTTGATAAAGTCCAACAAGCGTTCGATTTTAGGATTCCCTTGGTTGACTTCCAATGGAGGCTGTTGGCTGGGAGAGGTCTTTTCAGTCTCATAATCATCGGGAACTGGTAAACTGACAGGTGTCTCTTCATTTTTGTTGCTAACGTGAAGGACTGAGAAAAAAAGAACAGCGGCAAACATTAAAAGTAACAAGAGGGCTAGGGCTTTAGATGTTTTTTTCATGATGGTTCCCACTTTATTATGATTTTAAAGGATAAGTCTTGTTTATCCTCATATTATAGTATAAATAGTCTTAATAAGTAAGGGAGAGGGTTTTTAGGGTAGGACGTTATTATAAGTGGCGGTGATTGCTAGGCAAGGGAGATTAGCGTCATTAATGCTGATATAACAAGGTCTATCAGTATTTTATTTTCAATGAGGATGTGAGGGAGAAAATCTTTAAGAGTATTTGTTGGTTAAAATTTTGTTTAAAGGTGCCTAATTTGCAAAGGGGGAGGATAGATAAAAGACTAAATAAGCTAAGTTTAAAAAAAGTCTAATTCTCACCTCAAGAATTGACAGGATTGGTATTTAAAAGTTCTCCTTGACCTGAAACCCATATCAGAGATTATACTGAAATCAACAGAGAAAGGCGGTTGTTAATATGAATTTAATCATAGAGATGACAGATAATATTGGCATGGATTATTATTATGTGACGATGTATTGTGAGGGGCAGATCTTGATAATTGACACCCCTGATCGAAGGATAAAAGAACTTCGGCGGCAGATACCTATCTGTGCACTAGAAGAGGTTCACTGGCAGGTAAATGGCAGTATTCGCCGTTTAGTATTTCGGTATCAAAATGAAACTTACAGCATTGTCGATATGGGAACGATTGGCGCAATTGCAGAAAACTTGATGATACAAACTCTGGTATAATGAGTAGTAGAACAAATTCTTGAAGTGGAGTGTAGGTAAATGAATCGAAAGTTAATTGTATTTGATATTGATGGCACCTTGTTGAATTCTCAAAAGGAAATAGCCGTCAGCACCTTTAGAAGTATTGAAGTCCTAAAAGAGGCAGGTCATCACTTGGCCATCGCTACGGGACGTAATTATGATTTAGCAAAAGATGTCGTCAAAGCGGTGGGCTTTGATCATTATATTTGCTGCAACGGATCAGCGGCATTTATGAATCATCAGCTAGTTCACAGTCAACCTTTGACAAAAGACGGCTTGGAGCGGTTAGTCAAGATTGCCGATCAGGCACAGTTGGATTTGATTTTTCAAGGTCTATACGGCATGCGTCGTCATAATGAAGTAGTCGGTGAAAAGCTGGTGTCAGCCATGACGAGTTTTGGATCGGGTGCTCCTGAGTATCAGGCAGATTTTTACCAGCAGGAAGATGTTTATCAAGCTTTAACGTTTCATGGGTTGGATCAGGAACATATTTATGAGGAATTTACGGAGTTTGATTTTGTCCGTTGGCATGATGTGGGCGTTGACGTCATTCCGTTAGGTGGTTCTAAAGCGAAGACTATTCCAATCTTGGCTAATAAATTAGGGATTTCTCTAGAAGACACGATTGCCTTTGGTGATGGTGAGAACGACCGGGAAATGCTTAGTCTAGTAGGACATGGTGTGGCCATGGGTAATGCCAGTCCAGCAGTTCAAGCTTGTGCAGATGAAGTGACAACTAGCCATGATGAAGATGGCATTTATGTGTCATTAAGAAAAATGGGCCTCGTTTAAAGGACGTCATTTTCGCTTGTGGAAGGTCTCTGACAGATATTGTTATCTTAGAGTCCTTTTTTCCGTGAGTTCGGCAGAAATCGGGATTACTCCTTGTTTTTTTTATCGTATAGTAGAGTTATAAAAAGAGCGACTAAATGAAAGTTGTTTGGAAAATACTATATGAATGGGGAATTCAATAATGGGGAAAAAGATTTTAGGATGCGTCCAACAAGTGGAAAATAAAAAAGCGATGAAGGGGAACTCTGACTTTCAATTTAAACCGACAGAAGGCTTATCGCAAATTGCCAATTTAATGGAGTTTGTTAAGAAAGGCGATGAGTTTCACTTAATGATGCATAGTTTGGATGATTTGAACTTGCAATTAATTCAGTTTTATCCAGTTTTAGAAGTAGTGAAAGCAAATGGTGGGATGATTAGTTTTGTGGATCAACGCTTGACAGAACGGATAGCAGATGACTTATATTTTGAGTTGATTGTGGAATTGGCTTCAAGTGAAAAACGTACGATGCAACGCCGTTATGAAAAATCTAAAATGCAAGCTCAAGCAAAAGGTAAAACCTTTGGTCGACCGGTTATTGAGGGACGAACCATCAAACAAATTCAGTATTTGTACAAAGTTGAGAAGCGCTCAATTCGTGAAATCTCACAAAAATGTGGTGTGTCAGTGGGGACCGTCCATAAATACATTAAAGAAGTAAGATAATTATTAACCAACATTTGGCTTAGCTAATGTTGGTTTTTTTGATGTCTACCCCTTTGATCGAGCTATATCGATAATTTGACCTTATATCGTTTTTTTGTCATTCGTTGCTGTAATGGGGATTATCATGAATAATACGGATATTCATCAGCCTTTCTTTTCGGTAATATGAGGGTAGTTAAGCGCAAGGTATTTCGGCCGAAATGAAAGCGATGACAAATTTATGTGACATAACCTATTAAGGGGGAAGAGATATGAAAAAGAAACTACTATTAGGATTAGTGTTTGGCACAGTATTATTAACGACTTTAGCAGCTTGTGGTGACAAAGAAAAAGAAGCGACGAAAGAGTCAGGAAAAACAGAAATTAAAGTAACTTGGCGGGACACCGGTGAAGTCGATACCCTTCGTACGTATTTAGAAAACTTTGCTGAAAAATTTGAAAAGGAAAACGATGATATTAAATTAGTTTTATCGCCTATTACAGCCAGTGAGGGTGATTACTTTTCAAAAGTGGCCTTGTCGATGCAGTCGGAAAGTACGGCACCAGATGTGGTAGCAGAAGATACCTTTATGTTAAATTCAGATGCGAATGCTGGCTACTTGCTTCCATTAGATGACAAAGTGAAAGACTGGTCTGAGTGGCCAGAGTACACGGAAAACCTAAAAGCCGGCTCAACTGGTGAAGATGGCGTATTGTATGCTATTCCAGGGGTAACGGATTCTCGTGGGTTGTGGTACAACAAAAACGTCTTTAAAGAAGTAGGCTTACCAGTTGACTGGCAACCCAAAAATTGGGAAGAAATCATGGATGCTGCTAAAATAGTCAAAGAAAAAGCGCCAAAAGTTATCCCATTTTCAATGAGTGTGGCTAAAGCCAACGGTGAATCAGTTTCGATGCAAACGTTTGAAATGCTGTTGTACGGCACAAAAGACACGTTATTTGATGCCGATACGAAAAAATGGAACGTCAATACAGCTGGTATTGAAGATTCTCTAACCTTTGTAGACGATGTTTACAACAAAGAAAAAGTGGGGCCATCATTATCAGTGGCGATGAACAGTAACTATGGCTCCGTCTTATTCCAGGAAAAATTCCCAAATGACGAAGCAGCGATTATTTTAGATGGTATTTGGAACATCGGTAACTATAAGAGTGATGGTGTTGTGCCAATTGACAACGCAACAGAACGTTTTGGTTTTGCAGCAATGCCAACACAAAATGGTGAGGCACCAGGCACAACGACGATGGCAGGCGGTTGGTCATGGTCGATTCCTAAGAAAAGTAAAAATCATGAGGAGTCCTGGCGTGTTATCCAAGCATTAGGAACAAAAGACGAGCAAGCAGACCGGGCCTTGGCTCAAGGGAACTTAACGGTTCGTGGCGATGCAGCAGAAGTGCCAGCATACAAAGAAGTCCCTTTTATGGCAGAAGCAACGGAATTATTGGAAAACGCGTATTTCCGTCCGGCCAACGATAAGTATCCAAACGTATCAACTGAAATTCAAAACATGGTGGAAGCGGTAGCCAGTGGTAGTAAAACGCCTAAAGAAGCAGCCAAACAATACGCAGACAACGTAACCCGCATCGTCGGCAAAGAAAATGTTAAGGAATAAACAAGTTTTTCTCTTTGCGTAATATCTTTTAATTTTATAAAAACTAGTTAGCAAAGGAAACTTTTTCCTTTGCTAAACTTTTAAGTAGGTGGAAAAAATGGATGGAATGGTTGTGAAAAATCAGTTATCAAATGCGAAGAAATCGTTGTTATTTCTTTCGCCATCACTAATTTTATTGTTAATCTTCTTTATCAGTCCAATGGTTTTAACGGTGCTATTTTCTTTTACGAATCTCTCTCTAACGGGGGCAGATGCTAGTAATTTACATTTTATTGGCTTTGAAAACTTTGCTAGAATGTTCCAAGATCCAGAGTTTCGGATCAGTGTCTGGAACACGATTGTTTTTGTCCTTTTTTCAGCCGTGTTAGGGCAGTGCTTCTTCGGTTTTTTAATCGCCTTCCTAATGAAGGAAAAGAATAAGCATTTCCGTAAAGTGGTTGGCTTGATTATTATTGCTGCTTGGGTGACGCCAGAAGTGGTGGTTTCCTTTTGTTGGGTAGCATTTCTAGGTGATAGTGGGACAGCGAATTCTCTGGTGGGGTTATTCAATATGGAACCTGTAGCTTGGCTCTTTACCTTTCCAATGATTAGTGTGGTTATCGCCAATATTTGGCGGGGAACAGCCTTTTCTATGATGGTTTTCCAATCTGCCTTAGATGATATCCCTAAAGAGGTTGAAGAAGCGGCTTTTATGGATGGGGCAACGCGCTGGGAAGTGGTACGTCATATTACGATTCCCATGGTTCGGGGTACGATTGCCACCAATGTGATGCTAGTAACCTTGCAAACTTTAGGAGTCTTCACCCTTATTTATACCATGACTGGTGGGGGACCAGGCTCAACAACATCAACCTTGCCAGTCTTTATGTACAAACAAGCCTTTGTTAGTTATCAATTAGGCTATGGCACGGCCATATCTCTGGTGTTACTGGTGATAGGTGCAGGCGCCAGTCTCTTATATATGAAAACATTAAAAGTGAAAGTATAGGTGAGGAACATGGTGAAAAAGAGTCACAAAATTGAAAAATGGATTCATTACATCATTTTAAGTATCTTAGCGTTGCTGTTCCTCCTTCCCTTGTTGTGGATGATTTTTGCATCTGTTGATACTGGGGCGATTCAGTCCTTGAAAGTACCAGATAAATTGACCTTGGCCAATTTCACGTCCATATTAACTGATCCGTCGATTATTCGATCGTTCTTTATCGGCTTAGGGATGTCAGGGACACAAGCGATTCTCGTTGTAGGGCTGTCGGTCTTAGCTGCTTACCCACTGTCACGTTATCAGCTGAAATTCAAAAAAAGTTTTATGATGACGATTTTATTTCTGACGTCATTACCAATGACGGCGGTGATGGTACCTGTTTATCAGTTGTTTCTTTACCTGAAATTTCAGGACTCAATTATTGCGGTGACGTTCTTCCTAACGGCTTCTTCCTTGCCTTATGGTATATGGATGATGAAGAACTTTATGGATTCGGTACCTATCGAATTAGAAGAAAGTGCCTGGGTTGATGGCGCCTCTTCATGGCAGGGTGTCTATAAAATTGTTGCACCTTTAATCATACCAGGGATCTTTACGGTTGCTATTTTTACGTTTTCTGGTAGCTGGGGGAATTTCTTTGTGCCTTATATTTTGATTCAATCGCCGGATAAAATGCCGGCATCGGTTACTATTTTTCAGTTTTTCGGTAATTTTGGCATGGTTAACTACGGTCGTTTAGCCGCTTTCTCGGTAATTTATACGGTACCCGTCGTCGCCTTATATGCCTTGTCACAAAATTTTATGTCTAAAGGATTTAGTTTAGGCGGAGCAACGAAAGGATAGAATGAGATGAGTATAGAAATGCGCAAGTTTCAAGCCCGAGTGGCGGAATTAGCCCCTTATCGCTACCGTCAGCGGATGCCGATAGGGGAGTGGCAAGTGGTAGAGGATTTAACGAAACAAGATAAGTACCCATCAGATCGTGTTCAAGCTGAAGAAAAACCCTTTAAGGTCAGCGACCGGTGGGAAGGCCGTGATTATTATTTGTGGATTAGCACAGAATTTGTTGTGCCGACAGATAGTGAGTCTTTGGTGTTATTATTTGATTTTGGTAAAACAGGCGGTGGCCATAATTCAGGTTTTGAATCCTTATTGTTTATTAACAATGAACCTTATCAAGGGGTGGATTCCAATCATCAGGAAGTGTTTTTACCACCTGAAATGGCTGGCCAGACCTTGCAGCTAAGCTTAAAACTGTGGTCGGGTTTAGAAGGTGGCGGTCCAAAAACCATTCAAGAGCATCGGTTTTTATGTGGAGATATGGCAATACTGGATGTTGCCGTTGATGATTTCTATTACACCCTTGATGTCTTGGTCAAAACCATTGAATTGCTGGATGAGAATGACCCAACCCGAGTGACTTTAGTTAAAACTGTGGCGGAAGCTCTAGCAACTATCGACTGGTCTCAGCCAGGAAGTCAGACTTTTTATGACTCATTAGTTCGGGGGAATAAAGTCTTACAACAGCGGATTGACGTTTTACCGAAAAACACGGAGGTTAAAGTAACGGCGATTGGCCATACTCACATCGATGTGGCATGGCTCTGGCGTTTGAAGCATACACGAGAAAAAGCCAGCCGTTCTTTTTCAACGGTGTTGCGTTTGATGGAACAGTACCCAGATTATGTTTTTCTGCAAACTCAGCCTCAGCTTTATGCGTATATTAAGGAAGATTATCCCGAGATTTATGCTCAAATTAAGGAGCGGGTGGCGGAAGGTCGCTGGGAAATTGATGGGGGCATGTGGTTAGAAGCAGATTGCAACATTCCTTCTGGTGAGTCTTTCGTCCGACAATTTCTGTATGGGTCTCAATTTATTAAAAAGGAGTTCAATAAACAAACGGAATACTTATGGCTGCCAGATGTCTTTGGTTATTCATGGGCCTTGCCTCAAATCTTAAAAAAGAGTGGCATAAAAACCTTTATGACGACTAAAATTAGCTGGAATCAATTTAATCGGATGCCACATGATACCTTTATTTGGAAGGGAATAGATGGCAGTGAAATCTTAACTCATTTTGTCACCACTCCAGAGATTTCCGAAGAGACTGGCTCTGACTGGCGTTATACCTATAATGGGATGATTGAGCCAGCCACTGTCAAAGGGATTTATGATACTTATCGCGATAAAGAGATTAACGACAACTTATTGCTGTCCTATGGATTTGGTGATGGCGGCGGTGGGGTTAACCGGGAGATGCTTGAAAAACGCCGGCGGATCAATAAAATTCCTGGCTTGCCTAAACTTGAAACAGGCCGAGCTGATGAGTTCTTTCAAAACCTGCATCAAACCATTGAGGAGACAGAAGGGTATGTACATAAGTGGGACGGGGAGCTTTATTTGGAGTATCATCGAGGAACTTATACGTCTCAAGCATACGTTAAAAAGATGAATCGTCTGTTGGAACTGCGCTACCGTGAATTGGAAATTTTGGTCTCTTTACTAGTTGATAAAGAGGAGTATGAATCCCTTAAGAGTTGGTTTGACCAAGGGTGGACGATTATTTTACGCAATCAATTCCACGACATCATTCCTGGGTCCTCAATTGAAGAAGTCTATCAGGATAATAAGCGTGAATACGAAGTGGCACTGAAAATTGCTGATAAGATTGAGGAGGCTATTATCAACTTAAGTCATGAGCCGGAAATGGCAACTTGGACTGTTTATAACACGGCTAGTTGGCCTCGCAAGGAATTGATCCAAGTGGCAGTGGAGGGGGAAGGACACTTTGTAGGGGAAGATGGACAGCGGTTACTGGCTGAAAAAACAGCCAAAGGGTACTTAGTTGGAGTTCCAATGGTTGGTCCTATCAGTAGTCAGCAAATTCATTTTAAAGCCAGTCAACCACAGGAAAATTTGGAAGAAACGGCTGAGATTGATTTAGTTGCCAACCAGCTTGAAACGACCAATTACTTAATCAAGTGGCAGGCAACGGGCCAGTTAAGCAGTATTTACGATAAACTTAATCAACGAGAGGTTCTAAAGGAAGAGGGTTTCGGAAACTATCTGAAACTTTATGAGGACAAACCAATTGATTACGATGCTTGGGATATCGACATCTTTTATAAGGAAAAGAGCCGCCTTTTAGATGCCTCCAGTATTCAAGTCACTGCCAATAATGGCTTTTTAGGGACTGTTTGTTTTACTTATGAATTTGGTCAGTCAACAATTAGTCAATATATGACGGTTTACCGGGAGTCACGACGGATTGATTTCAAAACAGAGGTGGATTGGAAGGAACGCCAACAATTATTGAAAACTCATTTTGATGTGGCGGTTCGCAATACCGAAGCGACTTATGACATTCAGTATGGCAGTGTTAAGCGACCGACACACTGGAATACTAGCTGGGACTCGGCGCGATTTGAAAGTGTGGCACATCAGTGGATTGATTTCTCCGAGCGAAGTTATGGCGTGAGTTTATTAAACGACTCTAAGTACGGCCACTCGGTTAAAGAACAGACCATGACCTTGTCCTTGTTAAAAGGTGGTATTTATCCGGATCCATTGGCAGATGTGGGACATCACAGCTTTACTTACAGTTTGCTGCCTCATGCTGGTGATTTTATTGAGGGGCAGACCGTGGAAGAAGCCTGGCAGCTAAATAATCCATTATCGGTTTTACCAGGTGCTGGAAAAATCGATTCTGAATTTGTTATTATAAGTAATCAATGTGTTATAATTGATGCTATCAAAGTCGCCGAATCAGGTCAAGGCATTGTTTTGCGGCTTCATGAACATACAGGGGACACCCGTCAAGTCAAGTTGCGGCCAAACTTTTACTATTCCAGTTGGTCAGAATGTAATTTAATGGAAGATAGGGGTGGATTTGAGATGACCGATCAAGAGATCAGTTTTACCTTAAAGCCTTATGAAATCAAAACCTTTATTTTTCATTAATCAGTCTTGAGAAGAGGTAACAATAGAGAGGGTGGCGAAATGTTTAAGAGGAATTTGCTGTTTAGAACATTTTTAACCTTCTCTGTTGTTGTTTTTTTATACAGTGGGTTAGTGATGTGGACAACCATCGCCAAGCATTATGAGCGGCTAAATTATCAAAACAAAAGTTTGAACGAGCAGTTTTTAGAAAAGACCAGTCTGTCCATCGACAATCGTCTTGAGGTATTGTTTACCTACATTAACTTTTTATCAGAGAAAGAAAGTATCGATCAGTATTTACGTGAAGAGGATAATGAATTTGCCTCTTTTTCCACTCTGTATGACGATTTAGTTAACAATCTTTTTTCTATTAGCCAATTAGGGTTTAACATTGGGGTGGCCAAAGACATTAATGGCTATATTGTATCACCTGACGGGTACTTTCTCTTTGATGATTACATCAAACACTTGGATTTGGAGAAAGAGTTATATCGCATAAAAAATATTTTGTCTAATAAAACCAATTCGACATACGAGTATATTGCAGGACAGGATAAATCAATTATGATCATCAAACAAACACAAGAAGGGACTCAAAAAAGCATTTATTATTTTATTGTCTTTGATAATGGGGTAGTCCTGCCAGATAGTTTGCCTAACAATACAGGGATGTTTGTTTTTGGTAATCAGGATAGCCGTTTATTTGAAATCGGTCAACCGAAAGAATTAAATCTGGGACTGCCTAAAGGCGCGGATAATAAGGGACAAGTCTCCGTGGAAAAAATAGCTAGCCAAACGTTTTTTATGAGACGATCGGGAGTGATTCCCTCTATGACTTATTATTACAGCGTTCCCAATACGAAGATGGCAGCCTTAACCAAGGAATCCGTCAGTAGTTTGATCTGGATGCTGTCATCATTAGTCATTATGGGCGTGGGTATTGTTTTTTTTACCAGTCGAAAAAACTATCTGCCGATTAAGCAGATTTTACAAAACTTTGATGACCATCCGGAACTAAAAAATAAAGATTTATTGTCCGATCAAAATGAATTGGATTTTATTTTGGAAAACATTAAACGAATTAATGCTGCCAATCAGGAGCTTGAATTGGAGTATTCTAAATCGCTCTACGCCATGCAGGAAGATTTCTTAAAAGATGTTATTTTTGGCGCCACGGACAATATGACAACTAAAATGATGGAACTTCAATTAGAAGCTTATGCTAATGGAGGAACGTTGGTGGTCTTGTCATTAGAAGGTGTCTCGGAGCTAGAGGCAAACTTAAGTGAGTTTAATGTGCTGACTTTACGCAAGCGGATTATTCAAACCTATCAGGCTTCCACTAATAGTCAACTCTTTATGCCAGTGGCGATTGATTATCGCCGTTTCTGTTTATTCTTTTTGGAGAAAAATATTCGTGAGGTGACTCAGGTCTTGGAAGCCCTGAAGAACCTGATTGAGAAGGAAAATGCGGTGGATATTACCTTTACGATTGCCAATCCAATTGCCGATATATCCAGATTGCCACATGCTTATAACGAGGCCTTAAGTTTATTGGAGGTCAAATATTCCTTTGTTGAAACCAAAATCATTTCGACTAAAAGCCCTGCCATTAACAATCGTGAGGATTACAATTACAGTTTGGAGTCGGAGCAATTGTTCCTGAATACCTTAAAGACCAAACAATACGGGGAAGGCATTAAGTATATAGTGGATTTGACTCACGAGAATTTTACTAAACGACAGATGAATATTCATAGTGTGATTGAATTTAAGTATGCTCTCATTAATACAATTAAGCGTAGTTTGAATTATGTCAACAAGTCCTTTTTGGAATTTTCCAATGCCCATTATTTATTATTTGAGAAGATTACTAGTAATGATCCCTTTGTGTTGGAAGATGCTTTTGTTCATATCTTTACGCGCGTGATTCAAGAGGTCAAGGCAGTCAATGAGGGGGCTGATAAAACCACACCGGAACGGATTGTGGAATACTTGCAAGAAAATTATCAAGGGGATATTTCTTTGACAGACATTGCCACCCGCTTTAACTTATCTGAGTCCTATGTGAGTCGAGTGATCAAGGAAGCCACAGGCACTAGCTTTAAAAACTATATTAACGCCTTAAAAGTTGATAAAGCTAAAGAATTATTGTCCACAGGAAAATATAAGGTCAACGAGGTCTCGGAGATGGTCGGCTGTAATAACGTTAATACCTTTATCCGGATCTTCAAGCAGTTTGAAGGACAATCACCAGGCCAGTTTATGCGAGATTGTTAAAATTAAATCAGAAAAGTGCGGCTATTGTGTCTTAATATTCGCGCTTTTTTGTGCCACACTTAATGTAAGAAAGGTCAGGAACAACTAAAGGGGGAGAGGTGATAAAGATGGATAGAGAACAGCTTAATCAAGAGTTAACACTCATGTTATTGTATTTAAACAGTAGGTAGGAGGAAACTGGGGGCTTTCAAGTGACCCGAAGCTGGAAAGGGGATGATTTTTCGGTAGTGAACTTGCTGTTAGAAAAAGGTTTAGTCGATGGGACGGGTCGCAAAAAGTCAGTCTATTTTTACCCTCAAGAGATAGAAGAGGTAAAAGCCTTGTTTGAAAAGTACGGGTTAAAGATTGACTAAGGCCAGTCTCTAAAGTTACTGGGGGGCCTTCTTAGAAAGTTGGGAAAGCAAAAGCTGAATGGGACGGTTTGTTATCAGGGATCAAGGAGTAAATATCAAGAATGTCTAAGAAGATTGATCTGAAAGCCAACTAAGATTAGTGAAGCTGCTGAAAAACGAAGATATTCCTATCGTTTTCTTCTTTAGAGATAAAAT
>NZ_CAUQJB010000010.1:0-126938 GCF_963518325.1 uncultured Vagococcus sp.
TTACACTCAGCAGAAGTGGTTTAGAACTTCAACAGCAACTCAATTAGAATAACATGTTTTAGTTGTCAGTGTCAACAACTTTTTCATTAATTTTTTGAGTCATGAGTTTGTTTGAAGCGTTTTACTTCTTCACTCGACAACCTAATTAGAATAACATGTTTGACAAACATTTGTCAACAACTTTTTAATAAAAGTTTTTTTCGTTGTTATTTAAATTTATTGGGCTGTCTTAAGGACAAGATATAATATACCAAGTCCAGCAGCAAAAAGCAACTACTTTTTTCATTATTTTAAAAGTTATTTTTTGTCACTGAATTTGGACACTGTAATCTTAACTGTTATAAGCGATTAATTCAAACGAACGACCGTCATTATCAGTCTCCATAATCGAGATTGAGGTGTTAGCTAATAACCCACTTTCTCGATAAGCAGCTTGCTCCTTCCCTTCCAATGATTTAATCAGAGTCGTTAGCGTAATTCCATGAGAGACAATTAATAGATTGTCGGCTGTTGCCTGTTCTTTGATAATTTTTGCCAGTGCTTGTTGACTACGGGAAACTAACTGCTGGTAGCTCTCTCCTTCATGGCCACTTGGATCATAATTTTCGGGTTGGTTTTTAAGGTTGGCGTATTGTGGCTCTTCTTTAATATCATGGATGAATTGACCTTCCCAATTGCCAAACTGAAGTTCACGAAAATTTATTTCCTCTATTATATCAGGCTGATTAGGGTCATTATTTTCTGCCATAATATAACTAGCTGTATCTTTAGCTCGCTGTAATGGGCTTGCATAAATCTGATCAAACTTGACCTCAGCCAAACGCTGACCTGCTTTTTTAGCTCCTTCAATGCCCACTTGGGTTAGGGGCGAATCGATTCTTCCCCCTTGAATTCTACCAATATGATTAAATTCCGTTTGACCATGACGCACAAAATAGACTTTCATTATAAGTTGCTCCTCGTTTAAATTGTCTAACCTGGTTATCTTTTCTTGAAAAATAGTTAGTTTCTACTATCAATTATGACCAATTGACGACTTTTATTCAAGGTTTTCAGTTAAAAGTATAAATTTCATTTAACTTATCTCTTAAATTTTGGGTTTGTTTCTATTATTTGCTACAATGAGATTAAAATTAGCTACTTATAATGGAGGCAATAAAAATGAAAATACTGGTTGTTGATGATGATAAAGAGATTGTTGAGCTTTTAAGTATTTATATTCACAACGAAGGGTATGAAGTAATCAAGGCATATGATGGCAAAGAAGCCATTACTAAAATCTTGACGACTTCTGATATTGATTTAATGATTCTCGATATTATGATGCCCGTGATGGATGGCATGCAAGTGGTGAAAGAGCTACGCAAGGAATCGCAAATTCCGATTATTATGTTGACTGCAAAAACCACGGACATGGATAAAATTCAGGGACTAATTGCAGGAGCCGATGATTATGTGACAAAACCATTCAATCCATTGGAAGTTATGGCTCGTGTCAAATCCCTCTTGCGTCGAACTAAAATGCAAGTCACTAGTAATGAACCCGATGTCTTGGAAATCGGACCTCTGGTTATCAAAAAGGATTCTCACGAAGTAACGACTGATGAAGGTGTCGAAATCCAATTGACAGCATTAGAGTTTGGGATTCTGCATCTCTTAGCTAGTCACCCTAACCGAGTTTTCAGTGCCGATGAAATTTTTGAACGAGTCTGGCAGCAAGAGAGTTTAATTTCAGCCAAAACGGTCATGGTTCATGTCAGTCACTTACGGGATAAAATTGAAGAAGCGACAGATGGTGAAAAAGTCATTCAAACAGTGTGGGGAGTTGGCTATAAAATTGATGGCAATTAAACAAAAAAATGATTCCTCTCAACGAGGGACACGCATTAAGCTGACATCAAAAGAAACTAGCGAACTCATTATAGAAGGCATCGTCACGATTGTCTTACTGATCTTGTTAAATATTGCCATCTTATCACTCGCTCAATTACTGATCAAAGACACCACCACGACAAAAAATCTCATCTTTGATATTAAAGAAGTCTTAGTCAAAACCTTTTCAAATGAAAAATTTTATTCCTTAGGTAATTTAACATTAGGTTTTATGATTCTTTTTGATTTAATCATTTTATATTGGCGCTTGATTCGTCGTTACCATCAAATGCAGTTGCTCCACATTATTAGCGAGCTTCACTATATTGCCAATGGCAACTATGGCCATAGAATTCCCTTTGAACTTGCCGGTGACTTAGGGCGGGTTGTGGAAAGTATTAACGGCTTAGTGGACAGTACGGTTGAAGCGATTGAAGAAGAACGTAAGATTGAAAAATCGAAAGATGAATTAATTACAAATATTAGTCATGATATCCGGACACCTTTAACTTCCATTATTGGTTATCTCGGTTTAATAGAAGAAAAACAATACCGAAATGAAGAAGATTTATTAAAGTACACCCATACCGCTTATTCAAAAGCCAAGCAAATGAAATTATTAGTCGATGACTTATTTGAATATACGAAAGTCCGTCAGCCCAGCACGCCTCTTAACTTAATTCAATTTGATATGGAGCAATTATTAGCTCAGTTGGCAGTTGATTTTGAGATTGACGCTAACAAAAAGGGGATGCAAGTCGATGTTTTGACGAATCCTTCGCCCTTTTTGATGGAAGGAGATACGGAAAAACTGGTTCGTCTCTTTAATAATCTCATCGCCAATGCCTTAAAGTATGGTCGTCAAGGGAAACAAATCATCCTAGAAGCGGAACGGGTAGGTAGTGAGGCTATCATTACAGTGAAAAACGATGGTCCTCAAATTCCCGAAGCTTCATTAAATCAATTATTCGATCGTTTTTACCGTGTTGAGGAATCTCGTTCTCAAGAAACTGGCGGAACGGGTCTTGGATTAGCCATCGCCCAAAGTATTGTGGTTCTTCACGGTGGCTATATTTATGCTAAATCTGATCGTAAGTGGACGTCTTTTGTGATACACTTACCACTGAAGCGTCAACCAATTGAATAAATTGCCAGAACCAACATAATTCGTTAAAATGAATCATGTTGGTTTTAAACTGTGATAGTGTCTACACAAGGAGAAATAAATGAATCTAAAACGCATCAATATACCGTCGAGGCTAAAAGGCCTCTGTTACACCTTAGTTATCATCATTAGTTTTAATATGATTGCGCCAATCGCTTTTGCTGAAACAACTTTTGAAGTCAGTGCCAAGGCTGCGATTGCGATCGACGCCGATACTGGCAAAATATTTTATGAAAAAAATGCAAATACGCCACTCCCCATCGCATCCATGACCAAATTACTAACCCTTTATTTGATTTTAGAGGCAGAAAAAAATGGGCAAATTTCTTGGGATGAACAAATTGAAATTAGTGATCATTTACTAAAAATCAGCGAAGATTTAAATTTATCAAATGTTAAACTTGTTAAAGGTAGCTCTTATTCTGTCCGAGATCTTTTTAACGCCAGTGCGATCATTTCAGCCAATGCAGCTGTCACCGCTTTAGCTGAACGGGTAGCTGGGACAGAAAAAGACTTTATCGATTTGATGCGAGCCAAAGTCATCTCTTGGGGAATTGAGGATGCTTATTTAATCTCAACTTCTGGTATTAATAACGAGGATGCTCAGGGGCGGATTTACCCTGGCAGCAAAGAGAATGAAGAAAATCTAATGTCAGCCAAAGACATGGCCCTTGTGGCACAACATTTACTTCAAGATTTTCCAGAATTTCTTGAAACAACCAAATTACCCAGTACAGTTTTCGCCGCCGGAACCGACGAAGAAACAGTGTTAGAAAGTTCTAACTTTATGCTGCCTGGATTTTATTACTATAAAGAAGGTGTGGACGGACTAAAAACCGGAACAACTGATTTAGCTGGTGCTTCTTTTGCAGGTACCATTAATAAAAACGGCTTACGCTTGATCACCATTGTTATGAATGCCAATGATTCTAATGGTGACGGTGGGTTACGTTTCGTGGAAACCACTCGCTTAATGGATTTTGTTTATGAAAATTGGACTTATGAGACCCTCTACCCTAAAGGAAGTACTTTACCTGGTTTTAACAAAATCGATGTTCCAAACGGAGTCGACTTGTCAGTTCCTATCATCACAAATGACCCTCTTCAATTATGGCATCGCCAAGATATGAACAAGGAACATCTCACTCTGACAATGGTCAACAGCTATGAGGCTCTTGATAAAAACAACCAGCTCAAAGCCCCTGTAGAAAGAGGGCAACAAGTCGGTGAGTTGCAAGTTGGTTACCCAGAAGACACCCTAGGTTACGTGGATGGTTCTAAACAAAAAACAAGTGTTCCAATGGTCACCAACGGGGCTACCAAAAAAGCTAACTTTTTCGTTTTATCCAGCCGTTCCATTAAAAACTTCTTTTCCACTATTTTTTAAGGATTCCTAAGAAAGGTTGACAGCCAGTAAATTTTTCGGTATGCTAAGTTAAATAATAATAGTAAACGTTTGGGAACAAGTACATTAGGCGCTTTGACAGAGAGTTGACGGTTAGTGCAAGTCAATAAAGCAATCAATGGAAATCCATCCCAGTAAAGTAAATGAAGACATAATTCATTTCGGTGGCCACCGTTAAAAGCCTTAATCAAGTGCAACAGTTATGTTGAATTTGGGTGGTACCGCGAACTTACGCCTTTTCGTCCCAAGGAGCAAATGCTCTATGGATGAGAAGGCTTTTTATTATGGAGTTTAGTCACTTTAGAAACAGCCCCCTATACTTGCAGCTTTAGCCGTTAGCCATAGTGGACACCCGAACGACAAGAAAAAGGAGGGCCCCTATGCTTACGGCTTTAGCCGTTAGCGATAGTGGACACCGGACCTACACAGAAAAAGGAGGAAGAAAGATGTTAGATATTAAAGAAATTCGCCAACATTTTGATGAAGTCACTGAAAAACTTAGCACTCGTGGCGTCGCTAAAGAAACCATGATCACTTTTATGGAGCTAGACAAACACCGTCGTGAACTATTAGTAGAGGTTGAGGAGCAGAAGAAATTACGCAATACAGTTTCCGAAGAAATTTCTCAATTAAAACGCAACAAGGAAGAGGCTCAAGAGAAAATTGAGCAGATGAAAGCTGTTGGTACTTTGATTAAAGAATTGGATACTGAACTAGCCAATGTCGATCAACAAATTGCCGATATTGCCGATAACTTACCAAATATTCCAAATGATTCTGTACCGGTTGGCGCAGATGAAGAGGACAATGTGGAAGCTCGCAAATGGGGACAACCTAAGGCCTTCGATTTTGAGACAAGACCTCACTGGGAAATTGCGGAAGACCTAGATATTCTTGATTTTGAAAGAGGCGCTAAAGTCTCTGGCAGCCGCTTTGTTTTTTATAAAGGGCTCGGTGCTCGTTTAGAGCGGGCCATTTATAACTTTATGTTAGACACCCATACAACTGAACACGGTTATCAAGAAATGATGACCCCTTATCTCGTTAATAGCGCCTCAATGTATGGCACGAGTCAGTTTCCTAAATTCAAAGAAGATGTCTTTCAAATTGCTGATACTGATTTAACGTTGATTCCCACGTCTGAAGTGCCATTAACTAACTTTTATCGAGATGAAATCATTCCTCAAGAAGACTTGCCAATTTACTTTACTGCTTTAAGCCCTTCATTTAGATCTGAGGCCGGCAGCGCAGGACGTGATACTCGTGGGTTAATTCGCTTGCATCAATTTAATAAAGTGGAAATGGTGAAATTTACTGAACCTGAACACTCTTATGATGAATTAGAAAAAATGACAGCTAATGCCGAAGCCATTTTACAAAAACTGAACTTGCCTTACCGCGTCATGACATTATCAACAGGTGACATGGGCTTCGCTGCAGCGAAGACCTATGATTTAGAAGTTTGGATTCCAGCTCAAGATGTGTACCGTGAAATTAGCTCTTGCTCAAATTGTGAGGATTTCCAAGCTCGCCGAGCAAAAATTCGTTACCGCAATGCTGAAGGCAAACTTCAATTTGCCCATACCTTAAATGGTTCTGGGCTAGCTGTAGGTAGAACCGTGGCAGCGATTTTAGAAAATTATCAAAACGCTGATGGTAGCGTGACTATCCCTGAAGTACTTGTACCTTATATGGGTGGTTTGACTATCATTACAAAAGCATAATCTTCCCCCCTTCCTTTAAAAAGGAAGGATTTTTATATTTTTTCATTATTTTGATTACGAACGGGTATAATTTATTGCAATAACGTAACAAAAACATTACACTATTGGTATAGTAATCAAATAAAGGAAATTATGCCGATGAAAAATACAGGAAAGATTTTAATTACCCTTATCTTATGCGTGATAGTAGTTATTTACGGCTCTTATTTTATTAAAAACCAAAAAAAATTAGCAATTAAGCAATTTAATACCAGTGACACTCAATTAATGCAAAAAATTGACGAAGAAGCCAGAGAGGGTCACTACCATTCTTTAGTTCAATCAACTCAAGGTGATAATAACATCATTTTGATGATACCAACTAATGGCCAGGCAGCAATCATTAAAGATGTTCAAGAAGATATGGCTAAAATAGCTGAAAAACATATAAAAAAAGAAAATAAAGACGTTCCTACCAAAACCGTTTTAAGAGCAACAGCCAAAGATAACCAACAGAACGTGACCTATTATGGCTATGTAAAAAAAAGTTATGATTGGAACAAGGGGAAAAAGAAATGGGAAGAGTCAAGCCAACCTCTAAAAGAAAAAACCCTTATTAATAAACTAACAGGCAATAAGCTTACCTTAGGTGATGTTTTTATTAACCAGCAAAATTTGTTGAGGCTTAATCGGAATATTCAGGAAGAACTTCTGGCTGGAGCTAAGAACAGTAAAAAAGAGGTGGCTAACATTTTAGCTTTGCCACCTCTTCTAGCGTCTCAAACAGATTTTACATTTGGTAAAACCAAGGTTAAAATCCCTTATCGACAAAAAGGTGCTTACATTGATACTTATACCATTAACTTTGGCGAAGTCGAAGGCTTTTTGAGCTCTGATTTTGTTGACAGTCGCTACTTAAAAGAGACTCCTGTAGAGACCGTTATTCCACAGGAAAAAGTAGTCGCATTAACCTTTGACGATGGACCCAGTGATAAAACAACTCCTGCTGTGTTATCTGTTTTAAAAAAGAAAAAAGTCCCTGCCACTTTTTTTATGCTTGGGCAACAAGCTGAGAAGTTCCCTGATTTGGTAAAAAGGATAGCTAAAGATGGCCACGAACTAGGGAATCATTCTTTTAGCCACCCTAATTTAACTGAATTATCCGCAGAAGAGACTCGTCAGCAGATTAACCGAACTCAAGCAGCTATTTATCAAGCTAGCGGTGTCTTACCCAAGTACGTACGACCCCCTTATGGCAGTTTCAACTATGAGACGGCAGTCGCCATCGGCCTTCCCTTAGTCAACTGGTCAGTCGACTCCCTCGATTGGAAAACGAAAAACAGCAAAAAAATCGACGCTGAGATAAAAAATACCATCGGAACTGACAGCATCATCTTGATGCATGACATCCATCAGGAAACTGCCGACGCTTTGGAAAAATTAATTACAGATCTGCAAAAAGAAGGTTATCGTTTTGTCACCATTTCAGACCTTTTACAAGTCACTCCAGAACCATTAACTGTTTATTACTCCTCATCAAATAAACAACTTATCTCCGCCCAATAAAGAGGACTCTTTATTGGGTATTTTTTTGTCTTGCAGGATAAAAAAACGACACTGAATAATTCAGCGTCGTTTTAGTCTTATTGTTCAACAGAATAATTTGGTGCTTCTTTAGTAATATGGACATCATGAGGATGTGATTCACGAAGACCAGCGCCACTCATTTGAATAAACTGTGCCTCATCTCTCAAAAATTGAAGGTTAGCCGCACCAACATATCCCATACCGGCTTTAAGGCCACCCGTTAATTGGAAGATAATATCTGAGACGCTCCCTTTATAAGCAACACGGCCTTCAATTCCTTCAGGCACTAATTTATTGGCTTCATTCGTTCCACCTTGGAAATAACGATCGCTTGATCCTTTTTCCATAGCCCCTAAAGAGCCCATACCCCGATAGGTTTTAAAACGACGCCCTTGATAAATTTCAAATTCACCTGGTGATTCATCGGTGCCGGCCAACATGCTACCTAACATAACCGCGTGACCGCCAGCTGCTAGAGCTTTAACAATGTCTCCGGAATATTTAATCCCACCATCAGCGATAATCGCCCGACCGTACTCACGAGCCACCTCGGCTGCGTCATAAATAGCTGTCAATTGAGGAACACCCACGCCAGCTACAACACGAGTCGTACAAATTGAACCAGGTCCAATTCCGACTTTTACAACATCAACTCCGACTTCATATAGAGCTCTGGTCCCCTCACCTGTTGCCACATTTCCAGCAATCAAGGTCGCTTCAGGGAAAGTCTCGCGAATTTCTTTGATTTTACGAATAACCCCTGCACTGTGACCATGAGCCGTATCAATAATAATTGCATCAGCTCCCGCATCTAATAATGCCTGAGCACGTTCAAAAGTATCACTGGTCACACCAACTGCAGCAGCAGCTAATAAACGACCATGCTCATCTTTTGCGGCATTGGGAAATTCAATCACTTTCTCAATATCTTTGATGGTAATCAGACCACTTAAGCGATTATCAGCATCAACGATTGGTAATTTTTCAATTTTATGCTTTTGTAAAATTTTTTCAGCATCTTTTAACGATGTCCCTACAGGCGCTGTTACTAAATCTTCTTTCGTCATAACAGCCTCAATCGGCTGTTGGTAATCCGTTACAAAACGTAAATCACGGTTTGTTAAAATTCCGACTAATTTACGATTTTCCAGTGTTTCAACAATGGGAACCCCACTAATTCGGTACTTAGACATTAAAGCCTCTGCTTCGGCAACTAAATGAGTCGGCGTTAAGAAAAATGGATCGATAATGACACCACTCTCTGACCGTTTAACTTTGCGAACTTCATCTGCTTGTTGCGCAATGCTCATATTTTTGTGAATAACACCTAGACCGCCTTGACGAGCCATAGCAATCGCCATTTTACTATCTGTGACGGTATCCATGCTGGCACTCATAAATGGAATATTCAAGGTGATATTTTTAGCTAATTTGATTGACATGTCTACTTCATTTGGCAACACAAGACTTTCTGCTGGAATTAACAACACATCATCAAATGTTAAACCTTTTTTCACGAATTTAGTTTCCCAATTAGACATTGTAACGAACCACTCCTCTGTTTTATTTTTTAATTACAAACTTATCAAAGAAATTGGGTTATGTCAATGATTGCTGTCTATTTTATGAGGTTTATCATCATTTTCTCACTTGAGACGCTCTCACCTTCCTTGTTGCACCAAACGATTCAACCAAAACCGAATCTGGAGGTATCGATCGATAACCTGTCTTAAATTTTCAGCAGCAAAAAAACCTCACCAATTGATGAGGTTTTTTACTTATCGTTGCAAAATACTGCCGCGAATATTGTATTTTTTCTTTAGGAAATAACGTAATCCGAAAGCTGCTGCACCTAAAATAATGTTGATGGTTGGATCTAAAACCGGATTGACTACAGCAGGTATAAAAGCTGACAGCATGAAGACAAATATCCAAACCAGCATTATCCCAATCATAATTAAAATAGATTTAAACCCGCCAGGCCGGCCTGCTTGATCAGCGCCAGGCCGATCGTAAATATAAATCTTTTTGTGAATCAAATAGAAGGCATAACCTCCGGAGATTGAGCCAACTAAAATACTGATTAAGCCTTGTTGTTGACTCGTAACAGCATTTTTCGCTAATAGTGGCATAACCCCCGTCATGAAGACCGTCATAAAGACAAAGATCAGCAATGAATTATCTAGCCACATCTCATACTTAGTTCCTTCTCTATCCGGAGCTGGAGCCGCTAAAATAGCCTCGGTTCGCTCCCCTACAGTGCCAAATAATTGGCGGGCGGTTTTTCCTGTTTTTTGACCTTCAACTAATTCTGGCAAAATACCACCTAAGGCAATTGCTTGTAGTTCTTCTGATAAATTAGCCGCAGCCAATGATTTCTTCAAATCAAAGATATATTGCTCATTACGCTTCGTTAATTGAGCTTCTAATTCACGGTTTTTAGCGACAGTTTCTCGTAATTCTAATTCTTCCAAAAAAATCCCTCCCCCTTTGCCTGTCAAATTAGTTTAGCAACAGACAAGATTCTTGTCATCAGTGTCTTATACGTTAAAACGGAACAACATAACATCGCCATCTTGAACAACGTATTCTTTACCTTCAAGACGGACACGTCCAGCTTCTTTGGCCGCTGCCATACTTCCATATTGTTTCAAATCTTCATATGAGACTGTTTCGGCACGAATAAAACCACGTTCAAAATCGGTATGAATGACCCCTGCACACTGGGGAGCTTTCATGCCTTTCTTAAAAGTCCAGGCACGAACTTCTTGGACACCTGCAGTAAAGTAAGTTGCAAAACCAAGTAAGTCATAAGCCGCTTTAATTAATTGATCTAGACCTGACTCTTCAATTCCTAAGGCTTCTAAAAATTCTTCTTTGTCTTCATCATCTAATTCAGCAATTTCCTCTTCAGCGCGAGCACTTACCACAATCACTTGAGAGTTTTCCGTTGAAGCAAAATCACGGACTTGTTTCACATAGTCATTATTATCCGTATCACTAACCTCATCTTCAGCCACATTGGCTACATAAAGGATCGGTTTAGTCGTTAGTAGGAATAAACTTTTGACATAATCTAACTCTTCTTCAGTAAATTCAATCGTTCTAGCGGAACGTCCAGCTTCTAAAACCGGCTTAATTTTATCAAGAATAGCCAATTCTGCCAAGGCTTCTTTATCTTTTGTCCGAGCAATTTTACTCACTCGAGTATGACGTTTATCAATTGACTCCAAATCGGCTAAAACCAATTCCAAATTAATGGTTTCGATGTCCCCTAGGGGATCAATCCGACCTTCTACATGGGTGATGTTTTCATCATCAAAACAACGAACGACGTGACAAATAGCGTCAACCTGGCGAATGTGGCTTAAAAATTTATTTCCTAGCCCTTCACCTTGACTTGCCCCTTTAACAATTCCGGCAATATCCGTAAATTCAAAGGTTGTTGGCACTGTTTTTTTAGGTTGCACTAATTTTGTTAATTCATCTAAGCGTTCATCTGGAACTTCAACCATCCCTACATTGGGATCAATTGTTGCGAAGGGATAATTCGCCGCTTCGACTCCGGCTTTTGTAATTGCATTGAATAAGGTCGACTTACCAACGTTGGGAAGCCCCACAATACCAGCTGTTAATGCCATAATTTACATTCACTCTTTCATCTTAAAATAGTTAGAAACGACGATTAGAATAGCGGAGAGTATCAACTTTCCTCTATTCTAAAACCGACTTTTACTCGTCTTTTTTTACCAAGACTTTTTTCATTTTTTTATCAAAGTCACGACGAGGTAACATCACAATGTGACCACAGTTCGTGCACTTGATTTTAATGTCCATTCCCATGCGAATAATTTCCCAACGATTGGCTTTACACGCATGAGGCTTTTTCATCTCAACAAGATCACCTAAATCATACATGGATCTCCCTCACTTATCCTTCATCAAACTTAATTTCTAAAATATCTAAAATCCGCGTCAAATCATCAGCAGACAAGTACTCAATTTCAATCTTGCCCTTGCCCTCTTTTTCTTGAATCAACACAGAGGTGCCAAATTTATCCATGAGACGTTCTTCACTTTCACGAATGTAATAGGGTTTGGCTGGTCCTTCTTTTTTAACTTTTTTCTTTGGCGCCACTTTTTGATCGTTCATCTCTGACACTAATTGCTCCAACTGACGAACCGTCAAACTTTCTTTAATCGCTTTGGCAGCAACTTCAGCCATTAATTCACGATTTTTCAAGCCCAATAACGTACGGGCTTGTCCCATTGACAACTGCTCAGCTTGTAATAATTCTTTGACTACTTCTGGCAACGTCAGTAGGCGTAAATGATTGGCGATATACGGACGGCTTTTCCCTAAGCGTTCTGACAACTCAACTTGGGTCAACTTTAAATTTTTCATCAGCATGTCATAGGCTTCCGCTTCTTCTAGAGGGCTTAAGTCTTCACGCTGTAAATTTTCCAGTACAGCGATTTGCATCATTGCCGCTTCATCAAATTCTCTGACAATTGCCGGGATGTTTTCTTTCCCAGCTAATTTCGACGCTCTAAAACGACGCTCACCAGCAATGATTTCATACCCTTTTACATCCGACTTACGGACAATAATCGGTTGAAAAACACCGGATTGCTTAATCGACTGGGCTAACTCTTGGAGGGCTGCTTCATCAAAGGTCTTCCGGGGTTGATAAGGATTGGGGCGAAGTTCTCCTAAATCAAGATCAACGATTTCTTCCTTTTGAACATCGACTTCTTCCAAGCTGGCAAAATCTTGGAACAACGCATCTATGCCACGGCCTAATCCTTTACTATTTTTGCTCATGTGCTAACACTTCCTTTGCTAATGCTTGATAAACCTCAGCACCTCTTGAACGGGGATCGTAATCAATAATTGACAACCCATGACTTGGCGCTTCTGATAGTCGGACATTTCTCGGAATAATAGTATCGTACACTCGTTCTCTAAAATACTTGCGAACCTCTTCAACCACTTCAGAGCCTAAATTCGTACGAGCGTCAAACATCGTTAATAACACTCCCTCAATACGCAAATCAGGATTAAAATGTTTTTGGACAAGACGTACCGTATTAAGTAACTGACTCAATCCTTCTAAGGCATAATACTCACACTGAACCGGAATTAAGATCGAATCACTGGCTGTAAAAGCATTAATCGTCAAATGGCCTAACGAAGGTGGACAGTCGATTAATATATAATCATACATGTCTGCCACATCTTGAATCGCACTCTTTAAACGTGATTCACGAGCCATCATCGGGGTTAATTCAATTTCTGCTCCCGCTAATTGAATCGTCGCCGGCACAATATCCAGTTGATCGCGGGTCGTGTGGTGAATGACCTCAGACATGGGATGTTCGTTGACTAATACATCATATATATCCTTATCAACATCTGATTTTCTGACTCCAATTCCACTTGTTGCATTTCCCTGTGCGTCAATATCTATCAATAACACTTTTTTACCGTAAAACGCAAGCGAAGCACCTAAGTTTACTGTTGTAGTGGTTTTACCAACACCGCCCTTTTGGTTCGCCACCGAAATAATCCGTGCCATGCTTTTTCCTCCGATTCTTTCTCACAATTTATCTACACAGACCCAACCAATTCATGACTCAAAGAGCTAGTAATGACGATCTGGACTTGTGTAGTTCAAGGATTTCTCAATGTTCCTATTGTATCATAAATACGTTAATTTTTCTCTGTCTCTTTGCCTTATTTCAACGGCTGTTTATTCGGTGTCCCCGGTTTACGAGGATACTTATTAGGTGTTTCTTTTTTCTTGGCAATCGTTACCACATGACGCGTATCATGGGTAATCGGCAACGTCACATCTTCTTCTTTGGCCAATTTACCACCTAGAAGGGCAATCGCTTTTTTTGCTTCGACTAATTCCTCATCGCTTTTAGCCGCCTTCATGGCTAAAAAGTAGCCATCTTTTTTCACTAAAGGCAAACATAATTCTGCCAGGACATTGAGACGAGCCACCGCTCGTGCCGTAACATAGTCAAACCCTTCCCGAAATTCTTTGTTTTGACCAAAGGTTTCCGCCCGATCGTGGTAGAGATGAACGCCCTCTAAACCTAACGATTGACTTAAAGTCTTTAAAAAGGTAATCCGCTTATTTAAAGAATCAACAATCGTCACCTGACTATTTGGAAAAGCAATCTTTAAAGGGATACTTGGAAAACCTGCCCCTGACCCCACATCACACAACGTAAAGCCTTCTTTAGCAAAATCATTGGTAAAGGCCAACGTCAAAGAATCATAAAAATGTTTTAAATAAACCTCTGACTCTTCTGTAATTGCGGTTAAGTTCATCTTTTCATTCCATTCCACTAACAAGGTAAAATAATTGGCAAATTGAGACATTTGCGTATCCGTCAGCTCAATCCCTTTTTCTTTAAGTGCTTGTCTAAATTGTTCTGGTGTCATCGTGATTTCCTTTCTACTCTCGTGAAACAAACTAATTGTTTCACACTTTTCTTTGTTTACTTTAACGTAAAATGAGATGAAGTGCAATGCTTTTACTACTTCTATATAAGTTTCTTGATTTTTGTTGCCTTTTTTATGGGAATTCTTAGCAATAAGCGTGCTTTTTAAACACCAGTCTGGGATAATACCCTAAGAACCAAAAGAAAGAGGAAGGTGACACAAATGGATGGAAAAAACCGCAGTCAATTAAAAATTGGTCAACTAGTAGATATCGTCTTAAAAAAAGATCAACGCACAGGTACCTTAACACGTGGCCACATTAAACGACTTTTAACAAAGAGCCCCAACCACCCTCACGGCATTAAAGTAATGCTAACCGAAGGAGATCAAGTTGGTCGAGTTCAACAGATTATCGAAGAATAAAAACAAAGAATAGTGATAATAAGTTGGGAATTTCCTGACTTACTATCACTATTTTTTACGCTTTTTTGGTGACTCTTCCTTGCTCCAGATAGACCATCAAAATACTGATATCAGCTGGATTCACACCACTAATGCGACTTGCTTGAGCGATGGTTTCCGGTTCGATCTTGATCAATTTTTGACGAGCCTCAGTGGCTAAACCGTTAATTGCCTCGTAATCAATATTATCAGGAATTTTCTTGGCTTCCATTCGTTTTAATTTTGCCACTTTTTCCAAAGCTTTTTTAATGTAACCTTCATACTTGATTTGAATTTCCACTTGTTCCACAACTTTTCGTGGCAACATCTGTTCTGATTCCGGCATAAAGCGACTTAGCTCTTCATAAGAAATCTCAGGCCGTCGTAAAAAGTCAGCAGCTAATATCCCATCTTTCAATGGTGACGCACCTTTGGTTTCTAAAAAAGCTTGAACTTCTGGCGTGGGTTTTAAGCGAACTTTACTCAGACGCTTTAATTCCTCTTCAATCAGCGCTTTTTTCGTCAAATAGGTCTCATATTGAGTTTGACTGACTAGACCAATCTCTCGTCCTTTTTCTGTTAAACGTAAATCGGCGTTATCATGGCGTAAGATTAATCGGTACTCCGCTCGAGATGTTAATAACCGGTAAGGTTCATTAGTTCCTTTGGTCACCAAGTCATCAATCATCACCCCGATGTAGCCGTCGCTACGCGCTAAAATTAAAGGATCTTTCCCTTGAATTTTTAAAGCCGCGTTAATCCCTGCCATCAATCCTTGACTACCAGCTTCTTCATAGCCGCTGGTTCCGTTTGTTTGTCCAGCCGTATATAGATTTTCAACAATCTTTGTTTCCAAGGTTGGACGTAATTGATGAGGTACAACCACATCGTATTCAATGGCATAACCACTACGCATCATCTCAGCATTTTCCAAACCGGCCACGGTTTGCAGCATTTTATGTTGAACATCTTCTGGTAGTGAGGTTGACAATCCTTGAACATAGACTTCTTCGGTGTTTGCGCCTTCTGGTTCCAAGAAAATTTGGTGACGAGGCTTGTCACTAAAACGAACAACTTTATCTTCAATCGACGGACAATAACGAGCTCCGACACCTTCCACGATTCCAGTAAACATTGGCGCACGGTGCAAGTTATCACGGATAATCCCATGAGTGCTCTCATTGGAATAGGTTAACCAACAAGATAATTGATGTTGGTTATATTCACTGTCCGGTGTAGAGAAGCTAAAATGATTCGGCGCGTCATCTCCCGGTTGCTCTTCTGTTACGGAATAATCAATTGTACTGGACTTAATCCGTGGTGGCGTTCCCGTTTTAAAGCGATCAATTTCAAAGCCATGTGCTTTTAAACTATCACTTAATTTCAGTGAGGGCTGTGAATTATTGGGGCCAGATGAATACTTCAATTCCCCAATAATGATTTCCCCCCGAAGAGCTGTTCCCGCTGTAATAATAACCGCTTGGCTACGATAAATCGCCCCTGTTGACGTCACAATACCGGTACAAACACCCTCTTCAACTAAAATCTCATCAGCCAATCCTTGGCGTAAGACTAGATTTTCTTGCTCTTCAATGGTTTGTTTCATTGATTCAGCGTATTTATTTTTATCTGCCTGTGCTCTTAAAGCCCTAACAGCGGGTCCTTTCCCCGTATTTAACATCCGCATTTGGATATAGGTTTTATCAATATTTTTACCCATTTGGCCACCAAGTGCGTCAATTTCTCTAACGACGACGCCTTTAGCGGGCCCTCCTAATGAAGGGTTGCAAGGCATAAATGCCACCATATCTAAATTGATTGTCAACAGCATCGTGCGACAACCCATTCGAGCCGCTGCTAAAGCGGCCTCTGAACCAGCGTGTCCCGCCCCAACGACGATGACATCAAATGTATCTGCTTCATATCTTTCCATCATATCTTCCTTTCAAGACTATTTTCCTAAACAAAATTGACTAAACAATTGAGTGATTAATTCATCTTGTACACTGTCACCGATAACCTCACCCAGTAGATCCCAACAGCGTGTCATATCGATTTGAACTAAATCGACCGGCATGCCCACTTCGATTCCCGTTACGACTTCACCTAAGGCAAGTTCAGCTTGTTCAAGCAACGCTATATGGCGATTGTTGGAAACATAGGTAGCATCCTTTTCCCCAGTCCCTCCATCAAAAAAGAGAGCCGCAATCTGACTTTCCAGTTCGTCAATACCTGCACTTTCTAGCACGGAAATCGACAATAACTCCCCAGGTTTTACGTAATCAGTTAAATCTTCCACTTTTAAGTTAGCTTCCAAATCGACTTTATTCAGTAAAATCAGTCGTTTTAAATTGACCGTTGCTTTCAGTAAGCTTCGGTCTTCCTCAGTTAAAGGTTCGTTTTGATTTAAAACCAATAAAATCAAATCCGCTTCAGCTAAAGCTTTGCGGCTCCGTTCCACACCAATTTTTTCCACGACATCTTCCGTCTCACGAATCCCTGCTGTATCAATTAATTTTAAGGGTACCCCCCGAACATTCACGTACTCTTCAATCACATCGCGAGTAGTACCAGCAATATCCGTTACAATGGCTTTATCTTCTTGTAGAAGGTGGTTTAATAAACTAGATTTCCCCACATTTGGTCGACCGATAATCGCTGTTGAAAGTCCTTCACGTAAAATCTTGCCTTGCTTAGCTGTTCGCAATAACTGGTGAATTTGACCTTTCACTAACTCGGCTTTTTCCAGTAGTAACTGCGTGGTCAATTCTTCCACATCATCGTATTCTGGGTAATCAATATTTACTTCAACTTGGGCTAAAGTTTCTAAAATTTCTTGTCGCAAACTGCGAATTAAGTGGGATAAATTACCATCTAATTGGGTTAACGCCATCTGCATCGCCTTATCTGTTTTAGCACGAATCACGTCCATCACAGCTTCCGCTTGAGACAAGTCCACTCGCCCATTTAAAAAGGCCCGCTTGGTAAACTCTCCTGGCTCAGCTAAGCGAGCACCTTGTCGTAAAAGTAATTGTAGGACTTGATTAGTAACCACAATACCGCCATGGCAATTGATTTCCACCACATCTTCTCGAGTAAAAGTACGAGGTTCGCGCATCACCGAAATCATCACTTCATCTAACATTTTTTCCGTTTTTGGGTCAACAATATGGCCATAATGAATCGTGTGGCTAGGCACCTTGTCCAATGATTGGGTCGATACCTTTTCGGCAATGGCTATAGCCTGATCACCACTTAAGCGAACGATGCTGATAGCCCCTTCTCCTGAAGGGGTCGAAATGGCTGCAATTGTATCAAATTCCATGGTTATATTCATCTCTGGTCAACCTTTCCTGATTTTTGGCATAGAAAAAAGTGCCCACTCCACCCCTTCATTAAAGGATGAACGTAGCACTTTGACTGCACTTGTTCTTTTATATGTCACTACGATGATAGCATATTCGTGATAGTTATTCAATCGTTAGTGCTTATTTTTAACCAGCTATCACCAGTTGCATAACAACCTTAAGTAGATTGGCATCTACCGAGAGCGTTGACTAACCAAAAAACCTCTACTCCGTAAGGGAAATAGAGGTTTTTTAAGTATCACCGTATTTCAACGTTGATAAGAATGATTTCGTTTAAAATATACGCTATTTATTTATGGTTTGTCAAATCTTTTTTCAAAATTAGCCATGACTTTTACGTGGTTCAACGACTAAATATCTAAAGGGTTCGTCGCCTTCTGAATGTGTTTGGACATCTTCATGAGCGGTTAAAATCGCATGGATTTGTTTACGTTCAAATGCAGGCATTGGTTCCAAAAAGACAGGCTGACCTATCCGTTTGACTTTATCCGCCGTATTATTAGCTAAACGAATCAAAGTGGCTTCACGACGTTCACGGTAGTCACCGACATTTACGACCACCGATAACTTGTGTTCGGCTGTCCGGTGAATAAAGACTTGGGCTAAATACTGCAAGGCATTTAACACTCTGCCATGTTTCCCAATCAACATGCCCGCCTTATCACTATCTAAATGAAAGGTGATATGTTCATCCTGACGTTCCACTCTAACCATCGCAGGGGCATTAAGTTCCTTTGTTATGTTAGTTAAATATAAGGCTAATTCGGTAATCGCATCATCATCACTTAATTTCTCTAAAACAGATGGCATTTCCTCAGTAGACTTAGCAATGATTGTTTCTGTTTCAACCACGACTTCCTCTACTGGATTTTCAGCAACTGGAGCAACCAGAGGTGTTAGACTCACCACTGCGACTTTTTTCCCAATTCCTAAAAAACCCTTCTTGCCTTCTTCTAGAATCTTTACGTCAACTTCTGCTTTTGTTAATTTCAAGGCGTCTAGCCCTTTTTGAATTGCATCCTCAACTGTTAGACCTTCATAATTTGGCACAAAACCTACCTCCTTAGATAATAAAATATATACATCTCGTAAACTAACCCAGACAGCCCCTTCCATCGCATTATCCATATAATCCTTAGCAGTTATCTAGTCAGCTTTTTCAGCTGACCCTTTAAGGACAACCGACAATTAGTTAATAGGAACTATCTGGAATGTTTCCTTTGCTATTTAACGTTTGGCTTTTTTCTTCTTATTGCTCTGAGCTTTTTGAAGTGCTCGCTCTAAATCACGTTTACGTTGTTGTTCTTCCTCACGCTCCCGTTTGATCTTAAATGGATTGTTGATCAATAACGTTTGACCCACTTGGAAGGCATTTGAAATAACCCAGTACAGAGACAGACCACTTGCCAGATTAATCCCCATAAATAGAATCATCACAGGCATTGCATAATTCATAATTTTCATACTCGGATTAGCATCAACTTGACCCATACTAGATAATTTAGTACTAGCAAAGGTAAAGATCGCCGCTAAAACAGGTAAGATGAAAATTGGATCAGGCTTTCCTAGTTCAAGCCACAAGAAATTCCCTTTACTTAAACCTGTTCGTGAAATTGACTGCCATAAAGCCATCATAATTGGCATTTGAATCAACAAAGGCAAACAACCGGCAAAAGGATTAACCCCATTGGCATCATAAAGCTTTTGTTGCTCTTCTTGTAATTTACGGGTTGTTTCTGGATCTTTTGACGAGTACTTCGCTTGTAACTCTTTCAGTTTAGGTTGCAATTCCTGGGTCTTACGCATACTCTTATTTTGATAATGCATCAAAGGCAATAAAATAACCCGAATAATAATCGTAAATAAGATAATCCCAATCCCCGCACTGCCACCAAAGGATAGGAAGTCAATGGCTCGGCCAAAGTTATAAATGATATAACGCTCCCAGACTCCGGTACTATCGGCAGTTACTTCACCTGTTCCACAGCCGGTTAAAACCAATACTAATGCTACTAACCCTAAGGCTAATAGTATTTTTTTCTTATTCTTCACTTTCATTTACCTCTCTCACCAATAAAATATGTGCTAATTTAAAGACATGCTCAAGGTTTTTTTTAACCTCGTTTGACGTCAAGTTCACAATATTCGGTCGTGCGATAATGATAATATTGCTCTCTTGTTTAATTTCATTTGTTAATAAGCGAAGATTTTCACGAATTTGACGTTTCACGTAATTACGCGTGACGGCGTTGCCAATTTTTTTGCCCACCGATAACCCCGCTCTAAAATGCGGTTGTTCATTAAAATCGACGTATACCACAAAATTTTTATTGGCAAATGATTGCTTCTTCTGCATTATCGTTTGAAATTCATTTTCTTTCTTAATACGATAGGATTTTTTCACGCTGATCTCCTTTCGCTTAAAGCCCTGTTAACTTATTCGTACACTTCTATATGATAGCATAAAAACTCTATTTTTCCTCTAGCTTTTTACTAACAAATTTTTTAGCTTCAAAAAAGAGTAAAAGGCCCACTTATACTCACAAGAACGTAAAACACAGACTCGTAAAAAAATAGACTGATGTTGTGAGGCTAAATGGACCCAAACCAACAAATGGTTTATTTAAAAAAGAAAAGCTTCACGAGGCTAAGTGCCGAGAGAAGCTAATTCCAGATTAACAGATAAAAAATGTTAGCCATTTCGATCTGCTTATAAAAAAAACCACTGAAGGTCAGCGGCTTATGAGCATAAAACTTTTCTTCCTTTACGACGTCTAGTCATTAATACGCGACGACCGTTTTTAGTACTCATGCGTTTACGGAAACCATGAACTTTATTATGCTTACGTTTGTTTGGTTGGTATGTTCTTTTCATGCGTGACACCTCCTAAATAAAATATATCTTCTTTATAGTTAGACAGACTATAATATTATACGAAACCCCAGAGCATCTGTCAACCATACATCGAGAGAAAGACAGTAATTCTTCTAACAAAAGTTATCCACATTATTTTTTTACCACGGGATAACATGTGGATATAACAAACTGTGGAAAAGTTGTTATTAAAGTTATGGACAGCTTATCCACAAGTTAGACACATGTTCAAAAGTTATCCACAATTCAAAAACACCTTGTTCAAAACTCATCTAATCCTTTATATATCAACAAAAGTTATCCACATTATTTTGAGGACTCTTTTTTTTTTTCGCAGTTTCTACACAAATCAACTTCACCTTGTGGATAACTAACGTCCCCATTGTGGATGTTTTTTCCACAGTTCTTGAAAAGCAGTGGAAAACTTTTTTTTTTAGTGCTAAAATAGATAAGACTATGAAGTGATAGAGGGGGAATTAATTTCATGCCAAATATTGAGTATATTTGGAAAGAACTAGAAGAAAGTTATCGAAAAATCCTAACTGTACCTAGTTTTAATGCCTGGATTGAGCAAGCAAAACCAATCAGCTTAATGGATGGACAGCTAACAATCGAAGTCCCTTCGACACTCCATAAGGAGTACTGGGAAAAAAACTTATCCACAAAAATCGTTGAAACTGGCTTTAAATTAACTGGCGAAGAGATTACGCCTATTTTTATCATCCAAAATGAACAAGCCAGTCAGCAACTCGTTGAACCACGAGAAGAATTTGTTGTCTCAGAGCTAACTCGCGAAAACAGTCGCAAAGCTCTTTTAAATCCTAAATACACCTTTGATACTTTTGTTATTGGCAAAGGAAACCAAATGGCTCACGCGGCTGCACTCGTCGTTGCCGAAGATCCGGGATCAACTTACAATCCTTTATTTTTCTATGGTGGCGTTGGCTTAGGAAAAACCCATTTAATGCACGCCATTGGCCATCAAATGTTACTAAACAATCCTAATGCTAAAGTAAAATATGTTAGCAGTGAAACTTTCGCCAATGATTTTATCAATTCGATTCAAAATCGAACTTCTGAAAGTTTCCGTCAAGAATACCGTAACGTGGATTTATTATTAGTCGATGATATTCAATTTTTTGCAGATAAAGAAGGGACTCAAGAAGAATTTTTCCATACCTTTAATTCTCTCTATAATGATGGACGACAAATTGTCTTAACCAGTGATCGTTTACCAAATGAGATTCCTAAATTACAAGAACGTCTCGTTTCTCGCTTTGCATGGGGATTATCTGTTGATATCACGCCTCCCGACTTAGAAACTCGGATCGCTATTTTACGAAAAAAGGCAGATGCCGAGCGTTTGGAAATTCCAGATGACACTTTGAGTTACATCGCTGGCCAGATCGATTCCAATATTAGAGAACTAGAAGGAGCACTTGTTCGAGTTCAAGCCTACGCCACGATGAACAGCCAGGACATTACGACTAGCTTAGCCGCTGATTCATTAAAAACCTTAAGACCGATTGGCCAAAAAAACCAATTATCGATTTTGACCATTCAAGAAGAGGTTTGCGATTATTACCACATTCAATTGAAAGATCTTAAAGGAAAGAAACGAGTTAAAACAATTGTTTTGCCTCGACAGATAGCCATGTATCTCTCAAGAGAATTAACCGATAATTCCTTACCGAAAATTGGGGCTGAATTTGGCGGTAAAGATCATACAACCGTCATTCACTCTCACGAAAAAATTCAACAACTAATAGAAAATGATCCTACCATTCAAAAAGAAGTTGGCGAAATAAAAAATCGTTTAATTTCTTAAAAGAAGCTAAGTAGAGATTTTTCTAGTTTATTGTCATTTCTACACATGTGGATAAGTCCTTGAATGTTAAAAAGTTATGCACAGGTTATGCACAGGTGGATAACTCTAGAGCTTTCTAAGGTGAACAATCTTTTCCACAGTAATAACAGGCCCTACTACTACTATTATTTAATATAATAATAATATATATAAAAGAAAGGACTCATCTCTCAAATGAAACTAACCATAAATAGAAACACTTTTATGAATGAGCTGTCTACAGCTCAGCGTGCCATTTCATCAAAAACAACTATTCCCATTTTAACGGGTGTTAAAATAGTTTTAACAACTGAAGGTCTTTCTTTAACAGGAAGTAATGCAGATATTTCAATTGAAACCTTCCTATCTGCTCAAGATGAAAAAGCCAATCTAACAATCGAAAAGACCGGTGCAATTGTCTTACAATCCCGTTTCTTCGGTGAAATTATTCGAAAACTACCTGAAGATCTCTTTACATTAGAAGTACTTGATAATAATCAGGTGGCAATTACCTCTGGTGCTGCTGAATTTGTTGTCAACGGCCTAGATGCTGAAAATTATCCTCATCTACCTGTTATTGATGAAAATAATCAATTAAAAATACCTGTACGTGTTTTAAATAAAATTATTAGTGAAACTGGCTTTGCTGTTTCCATGCATGAAAGCCGTCCGATTTTAACAGGAGTTCACTTTATTTTAAGTAACTCAGAATTATTAGCTGTTGCAACTGACAGTCATCGTTTAAGTCAACGAGTTATCCCTGTGGAAAACGCAGTGGAAGATTTCGATATTGTTATCCCCGGGAAAAGTCTGTTGGAATTATCTCGCTCATTTAAAGATGAGGAAGAACTGGTTGAAGTCAGTATCATGGAAAACCAAGTTCTCTTTAAAACAAAAACCATGTATTTCTATTCTCGTTTATTGGAAGGAAAATACCCAGACACTAATCGTTTAATTCCTAACAGTTTTAACACAGAGATTGAATTTAATGTGCCCGCCTTACTATCGGCCATTGAACGTGCCTCATTGTTATCTCATGAAGGTCGTAACAATATTGTCAAATTGTCCATCAGCGCTGATGAAGTGACAATTTATGGAAATTCACCAGAAATAGGGAATGTTCAAGAAGAATTAACTTACTTAAAAGTGACAGGGGATCCTTTGGATATTTCTTTCAATCCTGATTACATGAAAGACGCCTTAAAGGCCTTTGGTGCAATTGACGTAGTTGTGAAGTTTATTTCACCAATTCGTCCCTTTACTTTAGAACCAGTTGATTCAGATATTTCCTTCATTCAATTAATTACACCTGTACGAACTAATTAAAAAAAATCCGACTTGCGTAATCTGTAAGTCGGATTTTTTTGTCTAACTAACTAAATCAGAAGTCCATTTTAAGCCAAGGAGTTAAAATTCGTAAAGAGTGATGAAAAGTCTCTGAAATTTTTAAAACTTAAAAAAAAGCTGATTTAAGCTTATATGGCTATTTTAGGATAAAACTATCTATTTAACGTGAAAATCGCTAAAAACAGAAAATACACAGGAAAATTTGTTTTTTTGGCTAAAAAAAGGTATAATATAGTAAGATATTGCTTCATAAGAAGGTGAGAAGTTGAAAGAGACATTTAAATTAAATGCGGAGTTTATCAGATTGGGTCAGTTCCTTAAAGAAATCCAAGTTATTAGTAGTGGGGGAATGGCCAAATGGTACTTAAGTGAGCACGTGGTGTTTGTTGATGGTGAAGTTGAAAACCGCCGAGGTCGAAAATTATATCCAGGCATGATGATCGAGATACCTGATACAGGTACTTTTTTTATGGAAAAAATGACCGAAACTACTGGAGAAAATCCTCATGAAACTGACTAAATTAGCACTGAGCCACTATCGCAATTATGACAATTTACAATTGGAATTTCCTAAATCACTGACGATTTTTTTAGGTGAAAATGCACAAGGGAAAACAAATTTATTGGAAAGTATTTACGTGCTGGCCATGACACGCAGCCATCGAACAAATAATGAAAAAGAATTTATTCATTGGGGCGAAGAGGTCGCACGGATTGTTGGCAATATTGAAAAGCGCAATCAAACCTTACAGTTAGAAATGGCTATTTCGACAAAGGGAAAAAAAACCAAACTCAATCACATTGAACAAAAACGATTGAGCGATTATATTGGCGAGTTAAACGTGGTCTTGTTTGCACCGGAAGATTTATATTTAATCAAAGGGGCACCGCAAGTAAGACGGCGGTTTATTGATATGGAGTTAGGTCAGATTGATCCAGTGTATCTGTATCACTTGACCACCTATCAAAAAGTCTTGAAACAGCGAAACAAGTATTTAAAACAGATGAATGAACAAAAAAATGCCGATGAAACGTACCTAGAGGTTCTGTCAGAGCAATTAGCTGAGGCAGGAAGTCATGTGTTATTTTTACGGTATCAGTTTATTCGGAAGTTAGAAAACTGGTCACAAGACATTCATAAAGGGATTACCGATGGTCGAGAGCAGTTAAAGATTGAGTATCAGGTCAGTCTTCCTGTAACAGCGGAACAACCACGAGAAGCAATCCGTGATCAATTTGTTGCGGAGTTAAAAAAGAATCAAAAACGAGATATTTTTAAACAGAGCACTGCGATTGGCCCCCATCGAGATGATTTATTGTTTTTTATCGACGGGCAAAACGTTCAAACTTATGGCTCTCAAGGTCAGCAACGGACAACCGCACTAAGTCTAAAATTAGCTGAAATTGAACTGATCAACGATGAAATTGGTGAATACCCAATTTTACTCTTAGATGATGTCATGAGTGAGCTGGACGATGAACGTCAAATCCACCTCCTGAAGACAATTGAAGGCAAAGTCCAAACCTTTGTTACAACGACAACCTTACAACATTTAAGTGATCGCCTCATGAGTCAACCGGATATTTTTATGGTGGAAAATGGCAGGGTAGAGAGGAAGAGTGAATAAACGTGGCAGAAGAAGAAATAATTAATGAATTAGATGATAAAGCAAAAGAATACGACGCCAGTCAGATTCAAGTCTTAGAAGGCTTAGAGGCCGTAAGAAAGCGCCCAGGAATGTATATTGGCTCAACTAGTGGACAAGGGTTGCACCATTTAGTATGGGAAATTGTCGATAACTCAATCGATGAAGCTTTGGCAGGTTACTGTACAGAGATTAATCTGATTATTGAAGAAGACGGCAGTATTACCGTTATTGATAACGGACGAGGAATCCCCGTCGGTATTCAAGAAAAGACAGGGCGTCCAGCCGTGGAGACTGTATTAACGGTCTTGCATGCTGGTGGTAAATTTGGTGGAGGCGGCTATAAAGTATCTGGAGGCCTCCATGGTGTAGGCTCTTCTGTTGTGAATGCTTTATCCACTAAATTGGAAGTTAAAGTCTACACAGATGGTAAAATCCATTACCAAGAATTCCATAAAGGGAAAATTGTCAATGATTTAAAAGTCATTGGTGAAACCGATCGTCACGGCACAACGATTCATTTTGTACCAGATCCAGAAATCTTTACGGAAACGGTGGAATTTGAATACGAAAAATTAGCAACTCGCGTCCGTGAATTAGCCTTTCTAAATCGCGGATTAAAATTAACAATTGAAGACAAACGAGCAGAAAATCCTCAAATTCGCGAATATCATTACGATGGTGGGATTAAGAGCTATGTAGAACATTTAAATGCCACTAAAACCGTCTTGTTTGATGAGCCAATTTATACAGAAGGTGAGCAACAAGAGATTACGGTGGAAGTAGCGATTCAATATACTGATGGTTATCACACCAATTTGCTGAGTTTTGCTAACAATATTCATACTTATGAAGGTGGAACCCATGAATTTGGTTTCAGAACGGCTTTAACACGTGTGATTAATGATTATGGTCGCAAACAAAAAATTATCAAAGAAAATGAAGAAAATTTAAGTGGGGAAGATGTCCGTGAGGGAATCACTGCAGTTATTTCCATCAAACATCCAGATCCTCAGTTTGAAGGACAAACTAAAACAAAGTTGGGTAACTCAGAAGTGCGGACGGTTACCGATCGCTTATTCTCTGAAGCCTTTAATAAATTTTTAATGGAAAACCCAACAGTGGCTAAAAAAGTCGTTGAAAAAGGTGTTCTGGCTGCTAAAGCAAGGATGGCAGCTAAACGTGCTCGGGAGATGACCCGCCGCAAAGGTGTGTTGGAAATCAGTAACTTACCTGGTAAGTTAGCCGATTGTTCCAGCCGTGACCCTGAGAAGACCGAGCTCTTTATCGTCGAAGGAGATTCCGCCGGAGGTTCTGCGAAGCAAGGTCGTAGTCGTGAGTATCAAGCGATTCTACCGATTCGTGGGAAAATCCTTAACGTTGAAAAAGCAACTATGGACAAGATTTTAGCCAATGAAGAAATTCGATCATTGTTTACAGCTATGGGAACTGGTTTTGGCGAAGAGTTTGATGTATCAAAAGCTCGTTATCACAAATTAGTTATTATGACCGATGCCGATGTCGATGGGGCTCATATCCGAACACTGTTATTAACGCTGTTTTATCGCTTTATGCGTCCTGTTGTGGAAGCGGGCTATGTTTATATTGCCCAACCGCCTTTGTATGGGATTAAACAAGGAAAAAATATTACGTACATCCAACCGGGGAAAAATGCCGAAGAGGATTTAGCTAATACGATTGCCAGTTTACCAGCCTCACCTAAACCAAGTGTTCAGCGCTATAAAGGTTTGGGTGAGATGGATGACCATCAATTGTGGGAAACGACAATGGATCCTGATAATCGCTTAATGTTGCGTGTCACAGTTGACGACGCCATTCGGGCCGATCAAGTGTTTGAAATGTTAATGGGTGATAAAGTAGAGCCACGCCGTAATTTTATCGAAGAAAATGCGCGTTACGTAAAAAATCTGGATATTTAATCAAGATCAAATTACCTTTTCTGACAGGTTGTGAGAGAAGGTAATCTGACTAATGAATTCTGGCTTTTTTGCCTCAGCTCTTGGCGTTAAAAAGTTTGTTAAAAAGGAGAAGCTTTCATGACAGATGAAGTAAAAGTAAATATAAAAGATGTCAATCTAACAAGTGAAATGGAAGACTCGTTTATTGACTATGCAATGAGTGTTATTGTGTCACGTGCTCTTCCAGATGTTAGAGATGGCTTAAAACCAGTCCACCGTCGAATTTTATATGGGATGAATGATCTAGGGGTAACACCTGATAAGCCGCATAAAAAATCAGCGCGGATTGTTGGGGATGTTATGGGTAAGTATCATCCTCATGGTGATAGTGCGATCTACGAATCAATGGTTCGGATGGCTCAACCCTTTAGTTTCCGTCAAATGTTAGTGGATGGTCATGGTAACTTTGGTTCTGTCGATGGCGATGGCGCAGCGGCTATGCGTTATACAGAGGCTAGAATGAGTAAAATTGCTTTGGAAATGCTGCGTGATATTAATAAAGATACCGTTGATTTTGGGAATAACTATGATGAAACTGAGCGAGAACCTTTGGTTTTACCGGCTCGTTTCCCGAATTTATTAGTCAATGGAACGACAGGAATTGCCGTAGGGATGGCGACAAATATTCCGCCACATAATTTAGGAGAAGTCATTGATGCTACGATGTTAGTGATGGACAATCCCGAAGTAACCACTGCTGAATTGATGGAAGTTTTACCAGGACCGGATTTTCCAACTGGTGGGTTAGTCATGGGGAAATCAGGTATTCGTCGCGCTTATGAAACAGGTAAGGGATCAATTACCGTTCGCTCTAAAGTAGAGATTGAAGAGATGAAAAATGGTAAGGAACGGATTATTGTGACAGAAATTCCTTACATGGTTAATAAAGCTAAATTAATCGAGCGAATTGCAGAATTAAGCCGTGAAAAACGGGTTGAAGGAATGACGGATTTACGAGATGAGTCTTCTCGTGAAGGTATGCGAATCGTGATTGAAGTTCGTCGTGACGTTAGCGCTTCTGTTATTTTAAATAATTTATTTAAATTAACGGCCTTACAAAATTCATTTGGGTTTAATATGCTGGCGATTGTAAATGGGGAACCTAAAATTTTAGGCTTGAAACCTATTTTAACGCATTATATCAAACATCAGGAAGAAGTTATTCGTCGTCGAACTGAATTTGATAAGAAAAAAGCAGAAGCAAGAGCTCACATCTTAGAAGGATTGCGAATTGCATTAGATCACATTGATGAAATTATTAAAGTCATTCGCGCCTCACAGTCCGATGATGTAGCAAAAGCGGCTTTAATTGAACAATTTGCCTTGTCCGATCGTCAGGCTCAAGCTATTTTAGACATGCGTCTCCGCCGTCTAACCGGTTTGGAACGGGATAAAATTGAAAAAGAATATCAAGAATTATTGGAATTTATTGCAGATTTAACGGATATTCTAGCTAATCATCACCGTGTCGTAGAAATCATTCAAACGGAGTTACAAGAAGTGAAAGACCGGTACAATGATCCTCGTCGAACTGAATTATTAGTTGGTGAAGTGCTAAGCTTAGAAGATGAAGATTTAATCGAAGAAGAAGATATCGTCATTACCTTAACTCACAACGGTTATATTAAACGGTTGGCTAATTCTGAATTTAGAAGCCAAAAACGTGGTGGCCGTGGGGTGCAAGGAATGGGAATGCATGATGATGACTTTGTGGAAAACCTTGTGTCATGTTCCACTCACGATAATCTGTTGTTCTTTACAAATAACGGAAAAGTGTACCAAGCTAAAGGGTATGAAATTCCTGAATATGGCCGAACAGCCAAAGGAATTCCAATTATAAACTTACTTGGAATTGATTCTTCTGAAAAGATTGAAGCAATTATCAGCGTAAGTGGCAAAGCAGAAGATGGTCACTTCCTGTTCTTTACAACCCGTAAAGGAATTGTAAAACGAACATCAGTTACTGCCTTTGCTAATATTCGTAGCAATGGTCTGATTGCCATCGGACTTCGTGAAGACGATGAACTGATTAATGTCACTGTTACAGATGGTACTAAAAATATCATCATAGGAACTCACTCAGGCTATTCTGTGACCTTTGATGAGAATGATGTGCGGGACATGGGTAGAACGGCTACAGGGGTTCGTGGCGTCCGTCTGAGAGACGATGACTATGTGGTTGGCATGGATATTCTCGAAGAAGGTAAAGAAGTGCTGGTCATAACTGAAAATGGCTATGGCAAACGAACCAACTGGGAAGAATATCCAGTTAAAGGTCGAGGTGGTAAAGGGATTAAAACAGCCAATATTACCACTAAAAACGGTCCACTAGCTGGGTTGACAACTGTTACCGGTGAAGAAGACATCTTGTTAATCACCAATAAAGGCGTCATCATTCGTTTTGGTGTTGAATCAGTATCGCAAACTGGTCGAGCAACTCAAGGCGTACGCTTGATTCGTTTGGAAGAAGATGCGATTGTTTCCACTATGGCTAAGGTAGAGCCAGAGGAAGTTGAAGAAGTGGCTGTACTGCCAACTACTGAGACACCGACTGAAGGAAGTACAACAGAATAACTTAATTTGGGGCAGGGAGATATTCCCTGTCTCTTTTTGGCAAATTATAAAAAGTGCTGGTTGTCGAATCAGGATAGATTGGCTTTAAAAGATAATAATCCTTGATTTTCCAAGTTTTTCTTGATTTTTTCTTAATAAAATAGTATAGTATAAAGATGTGAGTAATCTATTTTAGATAACTCTCCTTGCCCTATATTGAGATAGGGCCAAAGTCCATAAGGAGGTGAACTATCAATGAGTCAAGTAACGAATTATGAAGTTATGTATATCATTCGTCCGAACATTGATGAAGAAGCTAAAACAGTATTAGTTGATCGTTTTGATGCAATTCTTAAAGACAACGGTGCTGAAATTTTAGAATCTAAAGATTGGGAAAAACGTCGTTTAGCGTATGAAATCAAAGATTTCCGCGAAGGCATCTACCATATCATTAAAGTTTCTTCAACAAATGCTGATGGAATCAATGAGTTTGACCGTTTAGCTAAAATCAATGACGATATTATCCGTCATATGATCGTTAAAGAAGAGAACTAAAATGTTTCACGTGAAACATTAAGATGAGAAAGGGGATGAAGATTTGATTAACAATGTTGTACTTGTCGGCCGTTTGACAAAAGATCCAGATCTACGTTATACATCAAGTGGTTCTGCTGTTGCTACCTTCACTTTAGCTGTAAACAGAAGCTTTACAAACCAAAGTGGTGATAGAGAAGCAGATTTCATTAATTGTGTAATCTGGAGAAAACCTGCGGAAACTTTAGCTAACTTCACTCGTAAAGGTTCCTTGATAGGTGCTGTAGGACGAATTCAAACTCGTAACTATGAGAACCAACAAGGTCAAAGAGTCTATGTGACGGAAGTCGTATGTGACAATTTCCAAATGTTAGAATCTAAGAATGCCAATGAGCAAAGAAAACAAGAGCCTGCTGGTGGTAATCAAAGCCAAGGTGGCGGTGGTTATCAACAACAAAGTAATCAATCATTTGACCAATCTTCATCATCCCAACAAAAAGATATGCCAGATTTTGGTCGTGATGCAGCAGCTGATCCATTCGGCTCCGCTTCACAAATCGACATATCAGATGATGATTTACCATTCTAAAATTGAACAGGAGGGAAAATGATGGCTCAACAAAGAAGAGGCGGAAAAAGAAGACGTAAGGTTTGTTATTTCTGTGCCAATCATGTAGACCACGTTGACTATAAAAATGTAGAATTGCTTAAAAGCAGATTTATCTCTGAAAGAGGTAAAATTTTACCACGTCGTGTAACTGGCACTTGTGCTAAACACCAACGTACGTTAACAGTAGCAATTAAACGCGCACGCATTATGGGATTACTTCCATTCGTAGGCGAAGAAAATTAATTATTAAGACAATGCTAACTAGCATTGTCTTTTTTTATGCGTTGATTTTTGAATGAATGGTTTGATTTTATGACACAATAAGTGATGAACATAATCATTTCTAGTAGTCTTTTGTTCACATCGAAAGACGTATATAAAATAATAAGAGCAACGGCAGCCATTCTAATTGCAATCTACAATCTGAGTAGAGAAGAAAAATAATGTTTTGAAGTGATCATAAAAACTAATTTTTAAAGAGACCAGATGAACTTGAACTGATACTCCTATCTCTTGATTTAGTTTCAACCACATAAACGTCATACTTATTATTTTCTTACTACTCTAGCTCAAATCCCCTATGTAAGTAGGAAGAAAATTTTAATGGAGGCTGACAGCTATTTAGAAAGAAAATTCAGTTTTATGGGAAACATATGTCATTCTTTAATCGTCAGTTTAAATCTAACTTTGAGGCACTACTGCATAACTTTTGTTGTTCTTAATATTTAAGCAACGGTAGTACACTTAAATTTGTCACTGTTTTATTTCAGAGTTGCAGGGACCTCGACTGACTTCTCTTATTAATGTAAAAAAATCATTAGATATCCGTTTAGTTTTGAGTAGCGGTCTGTGTTTTTACAATGCCATCCCATCATCTTTTAGAACTTTTAAAGATAGAAGTGACAGTACAAGTGTATCAATCATTAAACTGGCTTCAGAAGTCAACAAAATTCAACTTCTTTCATTTTTTTGAAATGACTTAGTTCATGATATAATAAGACTCTTACTTCATTTAACAGATAAGCTAATATTTTTAGGCGAGTCAAATGACTGATCAAGATTAAACCATAGGTAAGTTAGTTTAATTGTCTTTTGGAAATAGTTCGTTAAAATGATTAAACTTAATATATTCTGAGAGAAGTCAGAAAGTTAAACCTGTGGATAAGTTTATTTGACCGTTCCTTTGGGGTTCTTTTTAGTTATCCACTGTGGAAAACTAATTAAGGTGCCGTTTCAATAATTGTGGATAAGTTTTTAGAGTTGAAACGTGATGATAGTCATCAAGAGGGTTGTAACAGATGGTGTGATTCTTCTAAAGTTGGTTATTAGGGTTAAAACGATAAGCACAGCTTTCAATCAGTCCTTTCCTTTGAGAAACACGACACAGTGTTCTGAACTCTATTGGGCTTGTTTGAATGCGTTACTTCGTTTTCTGTTATTCTAGTAAAAAAAATTGAAAGAATGATGGTAGTGGGTTAAGGTTGTTTCATAAGTGAAATGGATGAATGGCTAATTAATTGATAAAATATATAGAAACGGATCTTTTTTTAATTTTTAGAATTCTAATCGTAATAGTTAAGGTTTCAAGGTGTACTAGAAATTTAATAAGTTAACTAAACAATTTGGCCTATATTCCTGAGTTGTTCAGCTCGACGTGCTTAAGACTGAGGATTTTTTTGATTATTTTAATAGTAGAAGTTAGTTGGATAGAAAGTTACATAGACTTTTAGTCCGTTACTGTTTCTTTTTCTATTATTTCCTGAAAATCAGATTCACGTGGCCAATAAAGATTAGATAGTAGGTGTCTAAGTTTCTATGTGTATTTTTTATTATGAATAGAAGGAATTAGCAAGGGAACATATAAAGCAAACACTCCATAATTTAACTTGATGTTTAAAACTTAGAATGTATAATACTTTTTCTTTAGCCTAGCTAGTGTCCAGCATAGCTTATCAATACCTAAAAGAATTTGGTTATGTCTTGATGTTAATAGATGAAGCTTTTTATAGAGAATGAGGGGAGTCCAATCAGAAATTTTAATTTAGGCAGCAGAATGTTAGATTAATATCGCTTTCCAAAATGTTTCACGTGAAACATTTGATGGTTTGATATGACTGATTGAAGGAGCTGATAATTCTTATTTGAGGTACTCGGAAATTGTGGTAGAATAGAAGAGTAACGTAACAAGTAACTCGACATATAGAGTAATTAATATATAGAGGAGTGTTTGATTTATGAAAGTTATTTTTACTAAAGATCTTAAAGGCCAAGGTAAAAAAGGGGAAGTTAAGGAAGTGGCTTCGGGCTACGCTCAGAACTTCTTAATTAAAAATGGGTATGCTAAAGAAGCTACTACAGGTAATGTTAGTGAACTGGCTGCTCAGAAAAAAGCTAAACAAAAACAAGATGAAGAAATCAAGCAAGAAGCAGTAGCATTAAAAGGGAAACTTGAAGAAGAAGGTTTTGAAGTCTTAATAAAGGCTAAAGCTGGTGAGGATGGTCGTTTATTTGGATCCATCCCTTCAAAACAAGTCACTGATGCATTAAAGAAACAGCATGATATTAAATTAGATAAACGCAAAATGGATTTGCCTCAACCAATTAGAACGTTAGGCTACAGCAACGTACCTGTTAAACTGCATCATGAAGTAATGGCTGTCTTAAGAGTCCACGTTGTAACGGAGTAAAGCGAATAAATTTATTCGCTTTTTCCTTTTGATCATAATTTTCTAAATGTATAGAAGAAAGTAGTTATTCTTAATAAGTTTATGAGTGTCGGTGAGCTACCCGTTCTGGGAAAAGATAACTATAATGATGACTTTTAGCGTGAGCAGTAACTTACTATCTCTTTAGATTTAAAAAATAGTTGATCACGACTATCTATTGAGAAATATGTCTCTGCAAGTTAAAGTTTAGATCTAGTTTCACGAACCCTAGCAGACATTTAGGCTAAAGTTGAAAATACATCGCGTCACTTAAATAGTTTGTTATTTTCTTTCAAGGTTGAGCGATTTGCGAAGCTTTTCTTAATTGAAGCAAGAAAATTCGTTTTAGCATGAAATAAGCTGAAGCGTGAAATAGGAGAGACAGTGAATGAATGAAGTAATGCAAGACAGAGTTCCACCACAAAATATTGAAGCCGAACAAGCTGTCTTAGGATCAATATTTTTAGATGCAGAGTCCATCATTGAAGCAATGGAATATATCGAAACTAAAGATTTTTATCGCCGAAGTCACCAGTTGATTTTTGAAACCATGTTGAACTTAAATAATCGTAGCGAAGCGATAGATGTCATTACGGTCAAAGACCAATTGGAAAATCAAAAACTAGTAGAAGATGTGGGCGGATTATCATATTTATCAGAATTGGCTTTAGCAGTTCCAACTGCGGCTAATATTGTTCACTACGCCAAAATAGTTGAACAAAAATCTCTACTGCGTAATTTGATTCAAACAGCAACTGATATTGTTAGTCAGGGCTTTGAGCAAGGTGAAGAAGTTGAGTCTATTTTAGATGAAGCTGAGCGTCGCATTTTAGAAGTTTCTGAAAAAAGAAACCGCAGTGGCTTCCTATCGATATCAGAAGTCTTGAATACAACCTTTGCGGAAATCGATCGACTGTCCCAACAAGAGGAAGAAATCACCGGCATTCCCACAGGTTACCATGCCTTGGATAAAATGACAGCAGGCCTACAACCAGAAGAGCTAATTATCCTGGCTGCTCGTCCAGCCGTAGGGAAAACCGCTTTTGCTTTGAATATTGCTCAAAATATTGGCACAAAGACGGATCATTCAGTCGCCATCTTTAGCCTTGAGATGGGGGCCAGTTCATTGGTTAACCGGATGTTGTGTGCTGAAGGAACAATTGAGGCATCACATTTAAGAACAGGTCAGTTAAATGAAGAAGAATGGCAAAATTTAATCATGGCTATGGGAAGTTTATCAAAGGCTAATATTTACATTGATGATACACCCGGTATCAAAATTTCTGAAATCAGAGCGAAATGCCGGAAGTTGCATCAGGAACGTGGAAATCTTGGTTTAATTTTAATTGATTACTTGCAACTTATTGAGGGGACAGGTAAAGAGAACAGACAACAAGAAGTATCTGAAATTTCCCGTCAATTAAAAAAATTAGCCAAGGAACTAAAAGTGCCTGTAATTGCCTTATCTCAGTTATCTCGTGGTGTTGAACAACGTCAAGATAAACGCCCTGTTTTATCTGATATTCGTGAGTCAGGTTCAATTGAGCAGGATGCGGATATTGTTGCCTTTCTTTATCGTGATGATTATTATCGCGATGAAGAGGGGGAAGATTCAGGCGAAGAAAAAGAAGATAATAATATCATTGAAGTCATTATTGAAAAAAACCGGAGTGGCGCACGGGGAACAGTGGAATTGCTATTTATTAAGGAATATAATAAGTTTTCCTCTTTATCAACACGTGAAGAATTTTAATGTTCGTGTTTTAGCGCGTTTAAAACGTCTTTTTTATAATAATTCGACTTTATTGGCTTTTAAACACGAAATAGGCGATAAATGTTCGCTTATAACTTGATTTTATAAGTATGGCTTGTTAGAATGAACAAGGACTTAAAAAAAAGAATGAGGTGTTCAGATGTCATCAGTAGTTGTAGTTGGTACACAGTGGGGCGATGAAGGTAAAGGCAAGATTACAGATTTTTTAAGTGAAAATGCGGAAGTTATTGCTCGTTATCAAGGTGGAGACAACGCCGGACACACAATAAAATTTGATGGTGTGACTTACAAGTTACAATTAATCCCATCTGGAATTTTTTATAAAGATAAAATTAGTGTCATCGGTAATGGTGTTGTAGTTAACCCGAAATCAATCGTGAGAGAGATTAATTATTTGGCTGATAAAGGTGTGACAACTGATAACTTACGGATTTCTGATCGTGCTCATGTTATTTTACCTTATCACATTTTATTGGACACGCTGCAAGAGGAATCTAAAGGCGACAATAAGATCGGTACTACTAATAAGGGGATTGGTCCTGCATACATGGACAAAGCAGCTCGAATTGGCATTCGGATGGCAGATTTATTAGATAAAGAAATCTTTGAAGAACGCCTGAGAATCAATTTAGAAGAAAAAAACCGAGTCTTTACTAAGATGTATGATGCTGAGCCACTTAATTTTGATGATATTTTTGAAGAGTATTATGAATACGGCCAACTAATTAAAAATTATGTTACTGATACGTCCGTTATTTTAAATGACGCATTAGACAATGGCAAACGGGTTCTTTTTGAAGGTGCTCAAGGGGTTATGTTAGATATCGACCAAGGAACCTACCCCTATGTGACATCTTCTAACCCTGTAGCTGGAGGTGTGACAATTGGTAGTGGTGTCGGTCCGTCTAAAATTGACAAAGTAGTAGGTGTTTGTAAGGCATACACATCACGAGTTGGTGATGGGCCATTTCCTACTGAGTTATTTGACGAAACCGGCGACCGTATCAGAAAAATTGGCCGTGAGTTTGGAACCGTAACAGGACGTCCACGTCGTGTTGGCTGGTTTGATACGGTTGTTATGCGTCATTCCAAACGTGTATCAGGGATTACTAATTTATCCCTTAACTCGATTGACGTTTTAAGTGGTCTGCCAACGGTTAAAATTTGTACAGCTTACGAGTTAGATGGTAAGGAAATTTACCATTATCCAGCAAGTTTGAAAGAATTAGCTCGTTGCAAACCTATTTTTGAAGAATTACCAGGTTGGGAAGAAGATATTACTGGCTGTAAGACATTAGCTGAATTGCCAGAAAATGCACGAAATTACGTTCACCGGGTATCTGAATTAGTAGGAGTAAGAGTGTCGACCTTTTCTGTAGGCCCAGATCGTAATCAAACAAATGTCTTAGAAAGTGTTTGGGCACAAATTTAATTGATTTATGAAGGAGGGGACAAATTGTCTTCCTCCTTTTTGCGATTGTTCCACGTGTATCTTGTTTTCTATCTATGCTATAATTAACGACAAAGGAGGCGAGGTTTTGGGAACACAGTTTGATTTAATGACAGATTCTTGCTGCGATTTACCCTATGAGTATTTGGCAGAGAATCAGGTTCAGTTTGTGAGTATGATTATTAATTTAGATGATAAAGAATACATTGATGATCTCGGTGAAAACTTTGATTATGAGTGGTTTATGAATGAATTAAAGAATGGCAAGATGCCATCAACGTCACAAATTAATATGGGCACTTATTTAGAGATTTTTAAAAATTATATTGGCAGTGACCGGCCGTTATTGTATCTGTGTTTTTCATCGGCTTTAAGTGGGTCTTATAATAATGCAGTCATGGCGTTGGAATCATTAAAAGAAGAATATGGTAATGTGCCAATTACCATTGTTGACACAAAAGCAGCATGCTTAGGAGAAGGTCTACTGGTTCATGAAGTGATTCAATTGAGAAATGCTGGCCAAAATTTAGAGTCTGTTCAAGAATGGCTAACTAATAATGTTATGAAAGTTCATTCATGGGTAACGGTTAATGATTTAAACCATCTGGAGCGTGGTGGCAGGATTTCTAAAACAGCAGCAGCAGTAGGTGGCTTAATTAAAATTAAACCGATCATCGTGGTTGATAACCAAGGACGGCTGATTAATGTAGGTAAAGTGAGAGGCCGTCGTCACTCATTAAAAAAATTAGTGGATGAAACCTGTCGTGGAATTGTCAATAGTGAGACTCAAACGATCTATATAGCTTATGCCGGCGATTTAGAGGCAGGAGAGGCGGTTAAAGAAGCCTTGGCCAAGCAATTAACCTTTAAGGACATTCAACTGCTTAGAATGGGTCCTACGATTGCTAGTCACACAGGTTATGGGGCAATTGCGGTTTTCTCATTTGGCCAAGAACGATAATTTCTACAGGTCGAAGAGCAGTGAGCTGACATACTGTTTATAGTGTATTCGTTAAAAAAGAAGAGGTTGGGACAGTTTAAACATGTCCTAACCTCTTCTTTTTTGTTAGTTGCTAAATATTTCTTTAACCCGAGCCTGAATTTCTTTATTCTCAAGGAATTCGTCGTAAGTTGTTTCGGCACGATCGACAACCCCTTTATCAGAAATCGCAATGACGCGGTTTGCTAATGTTTGAATAAACTGGTGATCATGTGAAGCAAATAAAATGGAGCCTTTAAAAGCGATTAGACCATCGTTAAGTGCTGTGATTGATTCCAGGTCCAAATGATTCGTAGGATCGTCTAGAACTAAAACGTTGGCTTTTGAGAGCATTAATTTAGATAACATGCAGCGAACTTTCTCGCCACCGGAAAGGACATTAACAGGTTTCATAACATCTTCTCCAGAGAACAGCATTCTTCCTAGGAAACTACGTAGGAAAGTATTGTCGTCTTCCTCTTTGCCAGCATACTGACGCAACCAATCCACGATCGCTTGCTCATTGCCTTCGAATTCATTGGAGTTATCTTTTGGTAAATAGGCTTGAGAAGTGGTAACACCCCATTTAACCGAACCGGAATCAGGCTCCATTTCGCCAGTTAGAATTTTAAAGAGCACAGTTGGGACTAAATCATTAGTGGCAACAAAGGCAACTTTGTCGTCCTTTGTTAAGGTGAACGAAATGTTATCCAAGATTTTTTTGCCGTCAATTGTTTTTGAGATATTCTCGACAGTTAATAAATCATTGCCAATTTCACGCTCTGGACTAAAGCCAACAAAGGGATAGCGGCGTGAAGAAGGCTGAATATCATCAAGGGTAATTTTTTCAAGCATTTTCTTACGAGAAGTCGCTTGTTTAGATTTAGACGCATTAGCACTAAAGCGAGCGATAAAGTCTTGCAATTCCTTGACTTTTTCTTCTTTTTTAGAGTTTTGGTCAGCTTGTAATTTAGAAGCTAATTGACTTGATTCCAACCAGAAATCATAATTTCCAACATAAAGTTGAATTTTACCGAAGTCTAAATCGGCCATATGGGTACATACCTTGTTTAAGAAATGACGGTCATGGGAGACAACGATAACGGTATTTTCAAAATTGATTAAAAATTCTTCCAGCCAAGCGATGGATTGTGTGTCGAGACCATTTGTCGGCTCATCTAACAGTAAGACATCGGGCTTGCCAAAAAGTGCTTGGGCCAGTAATACTTTGACCTTTTGGCCAGCTGTTAATTCAGCCATTTTCAAATCATGGAGGTCAGCAGGAATGTTTAAGCCTTGCAATAACATAGCGGCTTCTGGTTCAGCTTCCCAACCGTTTAGTTCAGCGAATTCGCCTTCTAATTCAGCCGCTTTAATGCCATCTTCATCAGTGAAATCCTCTTTCATATAAACCGCATCTTTTTCTTGCATGACTTCGAACAGTCGTTTATGACCCATCATCACAGTAGCTAAAACAGTTTGATCTTCATAATCGAAGTGGTTCTGCTTTAAGGTTGCCATCCGCTCGTCAGGTCCCAAGGTAATCGACCCAGTTGACGCATCGATGGAGCCTTCAAGGACTTTTAGGAACGTCGACTTTCCAGCACCATTGGCACCGATTAAGCCGTAACAGTTGCCGGGCGTAAATTTGATATTAACATCTTCAAATAACTTACGATCGGGTAATTGTAAACTAACATTTGATACAGTAATCATATATTTCCTCAATTCTGATAATTTTATCTCTATTTTCTAGATAGACCTCCTTGCATTATATCGAGGAATGGCGGTAATTACAACCTTTATAGCAAGTTGTTGAGGGGAAAAGAAAGGATTTTAGAAATTATTATGAAAATAAGCGAAAATATCAACTGTTTCACTTTTTTTAGCTGTAAAGTGTTACTTTTTAAACAGCGGGAAGATGTTATAATGACAATAAGAATAAATAGTTGAAAGAGGTGTCCCATGAAATTTACTGAATTTGTTTATGAACGACCGGACTATGAGGCTGTTAAGGAGGAAATGACTCGTCAAGTTGCGGCACTGAAAAAAGCTGATGCTCAGACAGTCGTTGAGATAGCAGAAACAATCAACCAGATTCACAGTCAATTTAGTTCGATGGAAGTCTTGGGGATGATTCGTCATTCGATTGATACGGCCAATGATTTTTACAGTCAGGAAAACGATTATTGGAATGAGTATGGGCCGTTGTATGAAGAATTATTAAGTGATTATTATCAAGCCATGTTAGCATCGCCCTATCAAGAGCTTAGGAAGGCATTTCCAAAGACTTTTTTTCTGATGGCGGAAAATAAAGCCAAAACCTTCTCATCCAAAATTATTGAATTACGACAGCGTGAGAATCAATTGGTCAGCGAGTACGATAAATTAATAGCTTCTGCAGAAGTAACTTTTGATGGCAAACAATTAACATTGCCGCAATTGGGTCCCTATCGTGAACACGAGAACCGAGAAATACGGCGTCAGGCCACCTTGGCTCACAGTGCTTATTATGCCTCGCAAGAAGAGACAATAGACGATCTTTTTGATCAGTTAGTGGAAGTTCGGACGAAGATGGCTCAAACATTGGGCTTTAAAGATTATGTTGAAATGAGTTATCGGATCATGAATCGCTTTGATTACGATCGCGAAATGGTGGAAGTATATCGACAGGAGATTTTAAGTCAAGTGGTGCCATTAGCCCAAAAATTATATGAACGACAGGCTAATCGCTTAGATTTGGCCACCTTGGCCCATTACGACCTACCTTTGGAATACCTGACAGGTAATGCGACTCCCAAAGGAACACCAGCTGAAATCGTTCAAAAAGGATTGCAGATGTATCGGGAATTATCACCTGAAACAGGGGAGTTTATGGCTACGATGGTTAAAGGAGAATTACTGGATTTATTAAGTAAACCAGGTAAGCAAAGTGGTGGTTATTGTGACTATATCCCGAAAGATCAAGCGCCATTTATTTTTGCGAATTTTAACGGCACATCAGGAGATATAGATGTGTTAACCCACGAGGCGGGCCACGCCTTCCAAGTCTATCAATCACGTTGGATTCAGCAGCCGGAATGTGTCTTTCCAACTTATGAAAGCTGTGAGATTCATTCCATGAGTATGGAGTTTTTTACTTGGCCTTGGATGCATTTGTTTTTTGAAGAACAAACGGCTAAGTATCAGTATTCTCATTTGGCTGGAGCCGTTAAATTTCTGCCTTATGGCGTGTTAGTTGATCATTTCCAACACGAAGTTTATGGTCGACCTAACCTGACACCAGCAGAGCGGAAGACGGTTTGGCGCCAGTTAGAAAAGATGTACTGCCCAGAACGACATTATGAGGAAGACCCATTCTTGGAAAAAGGAACGTATTGGTTCAGGCAAGGACATATTTTCGCCTCACCATTTTATTACATTGATTATACGTTAGCCCAAGTTTGCGCCTTCCAATTTTGGAAAAGAAGTCAGGTGGATAAAGAGTTACAAGCGTGGTCAGACTACCTGGCAATCTGCCAAGTAGGCGGTACAAAAACCTTCTTGGAAATTATCGAATTAGCTAATTTGACCTCGCCCTTTGAAAAAGGCTCATTGGCTCAAGTGATGTCTGCCATCGATGAGTATTTAAGTGCTGTTGACGATACCCAATTGTAAGAAGCGTGAGGGCTGGGAGTAGTTGCCCAGTCCTCACGAGTATTTGGAATGAAAACTGGCAGTAAAGACTTATTTGAGGTAAACTAGAAAAATAGCAGTGTTAAAAATAGTCAGAAGGAGTTTGTCTATGTCAATTAAATTAGTGGCCATTGATATCGATGGTACGTTACTAAATTCAAATAAGGAAATTACGGATAAAACGAAAGAGGTCATTGCAGAAGCTAAGGCACGGGGAATTAAAATTGTGTTGGCAACTGGTCGTCCTTATCCAGGTGTTTTAACATCGCTAAAAGAGTTGAACTTGGAAGAGGCAGGCGACTACGTTATAACTTACAACGGGTCTTTGGTTCAAGCCAGCGACACTCAGGAAACGGTTGTCTCCTATGGATTAACATTTGAAGACTTTATCGAAATCGAAGCCATGTCTCGTCAAGTAGGCTCTCATTTACATACGATTGACAGGGAGCATATTTATACCGCCAATCACCATATTAGTCCCTATACCATTCACGAAGTTGGTTTGACAGGAATGCCACTTTATTACCGTTCAATTGATCAGATGACAGCGGATATGACAATTGTCAAAATGATGATGATTGATGAACCAGCTGTTTTGGATGAGGCAATCACCAAGATACCCACTTGGTTTAAAGAAAAGTATACCACGGCTAAAAGTGCAGATTTTTATTATGAAGTATTAAATAAAAAAGCCAATAAAGGTCAAGCTTTACATGAATTGGCTCAACATTTAGGGATTGAACAAGAGGAAACCATGGCAATCGGGGATAACGAAAATGATTTGGCCATGGTTGAATATGCCGGTTTGGGTGTGGCAATGGCCAATGCTGTGCCAGTATTAAAGGCGGCAGCAGATGTGGAAACAGGTTCAAATGATCAAGATGGGGTTGCGCAGGCAATCATCACGCATGCATTTAGTTAGGGGTGATAAAATGGCAAAAACAATTAAAGAATCCGCGGAATTACTTGGTATTTCAACGCAAGCGATCTATAAGCGGATTAAAAATATGGATGACAACCAGTTGGCAACGTTCTTGACAACCGATGAAAATGGGGTCAGGATGTTGACCGAAGAAGGGTTGGAATTTATTGGTGGAGACCGCAAAGAACCAGTAACAGCTTCGACTGAGGAGACTCAAGAAGCTGGCAAGAGCAATCAGACTCAAGAGACTCAAATGGTCAGTTGGCTACAGGAAGAAATCAGTAAATTAAACGATGAATTAAAGGTTGAACGGGAAAACTCACGTGAGTTAACACGAAAACTAATCAAAATAACAGAGAATCAGCAAGCCTTATTAGGTCACAATATGGGCATGAAACAAGTCGAGACAAAGGCAACGGTACAGCGAATTGACGAGACAGACGATGAAGTAGAGAAGGAAACTATCACGGAAGAGCCAGCTGCTAAACCGGCTGATCTGAAGACAGAGCCCTCACTAAATGAAGATGAATCAAAAGGCTTTTTTTCCCGTCTCTTTAAAAAATAAACGATTTAAACTTGCAAATATAACCTGGAATTATACCTATACCAATTTTAAAATAGGCAGCAAAAAAGACACTTAAGCTCACGGGCTTAGTGTCCTTTTTTTGCTATTGTGTCCGTGTTAATAATTGGCTAGTTAAGGTGTAAAGAGTATCCTTAAGGGCTTGATTGGACGTCGAAAGTTTGGAAATTTCTTTTAAAGCTTTCGTTGTATGGGTCTGCGCTAAGGCATGAGCTGCTTCAATCCCGCCATTTTCTTGGACTAATTCAAAGACTTTTTCAGCATCCTGATCGGTCATCTCTTCTCGTTTCTCAAGGTAAGGCAATAAAGCCTGAGAATTATGTTTTAAAGCGTAAAGTAATGGCAAACTGTAAACACCCTGCTTAACATCCTCTAAAACAGGTTTCCCGATAGTGGCGGCATCTTGGGAATAGTCTAAAATATCGTCAATAATTTGAAACGTGATACCAATAGACCCACCGATTTGTTTGGCTTTATTGGCAAACAAGTCAGAACAGCCACTTTCATAGGCACCTACAAAACAACTTAAGGCAAATAATTCAGCTGTTTTACCAGAAATGTTGGCTAAATAGCGATCGATGGTCATAGTCGTGTCATAGCGGTTATCCATTTGACCCAATTCACCTGAGAGGATTTTCTCCATGCTTTTGGCATTGAGTTGAATGCTCTTTAGTGACGAGGCATAATCGGCCAACAACTTGAAACAACTGACGAAAAGATAATCACCAGCATAGACAGCCACATCTTTTCCAAACTGACTTTGAACGGTTGGTAAATTACGTCGAATATCTGCTTCGTCCACGATGTCATCGTGAATTAAAGTCGCCGTATGGAGAGTTTCCATGGCCGCAGCTAAAGCAATCGCTTTGTCTTTATCATAGTCTTTTCCAAACTGTGAAAACAGGAGTAAATAAGCGGGTCTTAACAATTTACCACCAGAGTGGATCATGGTTAAAATGGCCTTTTCAACGTCTTTATTAGATAAATTGATGGTCTTTTCCATCAATGTTAAGGTAGCTTTGAGATCTTTGGACAAATCAGGGTAATCGTGCCATAATTTGTGTATTTTCATGAGTGTACTCCTTATAAAAAATAATGCCCAGACAGATAATCATATTGTGATAATGGCTTATCGAGACGCTTCGTACTCCTTTTGAAAGGTGTTCAGTGTTTTGACATGCTGCAGGAGATAGTTGGCAGCAATACCAACCGCAATACCTGCTAGAATCCCAATGCCTGAGAGAATCGGTAAGTAAAGCATAACCGACCATGAACGGGCGATAAAACTCGCCATGGCTAACTGACCAACGTTGTGTAAAAAACCACCGACAGAACTAATGCCGATTACGCTGACTCGTTTTGGACCCAATTGTTTCGTCAAGAGCATGCCGACATAGCTTAAAAGAGCACCAGCAGCACTGTAAAGCAAGGTTGAGACAGTTCCACCTAGTAAGGTGGTTAAGATCAAGCGCAGACAAACGAGAAAAAAACTTTCACGTTTGGGCATCGTAAAGATGGCGATAATCGTAATTAAATTAGCTAATCCTAATTTAGCTCCAGGGGCGATGGCAAAAGGAAAAGGAATCATATTTTCAAGTAAGCCAATGATAACGCCTTGAGCTACTAGGAGTGAAATATAGATGAGCCGTTTATTCTTATTCATATGTTTCCTCCAGATTGATTAGCTAAGTATATCATAAATAGTAAGGATGTCATGCCATATAATAGACGAATAATTGATTTTTTATCAAAATAAAGTTCTAAGGGAACTTCCCTTAGAACTTTATTTGAGGGTTCAGGGAATCAATCATTCCTTAAACTGTTCTGAGTGGTGCTATTCGCTTCGCCCGTACATCGATTTCGTTTCACCGTACCACCATTTACCAAGTGTCCGTTGTAACCATGGCACAACCCACTTGTCTAAACCAATCGCTCTTCCTGAGCCATTCATTAGAGCAAAGGCAACGGGGATAAACCAAATGTTTACCCAATAGAACATACCAGATAAACAGAAAGCTGCTACTAAGGCAATTGTCGAAGCACTTGCTAACCAAGTGAAGAGACCAGCAATTAAGGCTAAGGCAATTAAAATTTCAAAAATAGTCATGAATTTTTGGAAGAATAGAGCCACTTCTTTGTTAGGCATCATAAATTCCATCACAGAAGCAAACCATTTTGGCATGTGATCAAAGACCATCATCGGTTCTTCACCGTAAGCATAACTTAAACCAAAGTGTGCAACAGCTTCTGTTCCAGCTTCAACTGCACCAGAGGCTCCCGTTGTCGCTTCAGCCGCACCAGAAGCACCACTTGTGGCCGCTTCTTGTAACCAAGGGAATGGGAAGACCACATTGTCAGTGAACCAAGAGCCTTGACCAAACCAAGTAGATGGTTTCAAGTAATCCCCTGTTCCGACGACTTTTTTCATGGATTCCACTAACCACATTAAGCCATAGAAGACACGCAGTGGCACAGACCATAAGACGTTACCATAACGTGATGAGTGACCACGAGCAACGTTACGCTCATCTTTAATATGGAAGAATTCATGCATCACATATTGGAAAGCGTAGTAACCTGTCCGAATGTCCAGGAAATATTTCAAGTTAATCATGTGTTTCATTAAGATGGCCATGAAGCCACTTAAATGGATTTTTTCAAAGAGACAAGCCACACCGTATTTAGAGCCAATAGACACCATAAAGCCTTGATAGTTCCCTTTATAAGCGTGTTTTTCAGTGCCATTAACTTCAGCGACAATATTCATGGCAGCACAATGACCAGTTCCTTCAGCTGCTTGAACAATTTGTGGTGTTGGTGTGTTTTCGAATTCTTCGTAGTACACCAAGTCTCCAACAACGTATACGCCTTTGTCTTCAAAGCCTTTTGCTTGTAAAAACTCATTGGCAACTAAACGATTCGCACGTGCAGATTCCATTTCAAAGGCCTTAGCATCACTGTTAGCTTGCACACCTGCTGTCCAAATCAGTGTATGAGTCGGAATTTTTTCACCGTTCTTCAACGTAATAGCATCTGCTGATACTTCAACGATTGGTGAGTTTTTAAGGATTTGAATTCCTTTTTTGACCATAAAGCGTTCGGCTTTACCAGCATCATTGCGGTCCAACATATTTAAAATAGTTGGAGCGGCTTCGACTACTAATAATGAAATTTCGTCAGCCGTTAACTTATTGTCTTTTGCTAGACGGTCCTTCCAGTCTAATAATTCGCCGACCATTTCAATCCCAGTAAAACCAGAGCCACAGACAACAAAAGTCAACATGGCTTTACGTAAAGCCGCGTCTGGTTCTAAGGCTGCTTTTTTAACCGTAGCCTGAATATGTTCTCTTAGTTTAATGGAATCTTCCATCGACCATAAGGTGAAGCCATTTTCTTTAACGCCAGGTGTTCCAAAATCATTCGGTTCGCCACCCATGCCAAGCATGATGTAATCAAATGGGTATTCGCCATTTTCAGTGATGACAACCTTATTTTCTTTGTCGATGTTGGTGACATTATCTGTCACTAGAGTAACGTTTTTCCGTTTGCAGAATAAACGTTGTAAGTCATATTGAATCGCAGTCGGTTCAACACGGCCACCAGCTACTTCGTGCAGTTCGGTCATCATTGTTTGGTAGGAATGACGATCGATTAGCGTAATTTCAACATCTGGATTTTTTTTCAGTTTTTTAGATAGTGTTTTTGTGCCAAACACACCTGAATATCCAGCCCCTACTACGACGATCTTAGTCTTTGCCATAGTTTTAACCTCTCCTTTAAATAAATATACTTTGTACAAAATAATTGCTTTGAAAATAATTACACAATCTAATTAATTATATAACCAAATGACTCAGAAGTCTAATATATTTTCCGTTTATCACAAATTTATGAGAAAAAACCAATAAAGGTATCTTATTAAAACAGGAATTATGTGAAATAAGTGAAAAAATAAAATTGTTATTGCATTGTGTGAAAGAATGAGATAAACTGATTATGTAAAATATTTCACAATTAGGATTGTACAAAGTGAAAAAATAAGGAAAAGGTGGAAGAATTATGAAATCAACAAAATTTGTTACAGGGTTTGCGGTATTAGCATTATCAACTTTGGCACTGGCGGCTTGTTCACCAGATAACAAAGCGGATGATACAAAAGCATCATCGTCAAAAACAGAGGAAACATCAAAATCATCTGAAAAAACTGAAGAGTCAACAGAAGCAACGAAAGTAGCAGGTGGCGATTTACAAGATGGTACCTTTACGTTAGAAGAAAAAAATGAAAACAATGGCTATAAAGCAACTTTCTCAATCGTTGTTAAAGATGGCAAAATTGTTGAATCTAAATACGACAACGTCAATGCTGAAGGTAAATCTAAAGTAGACGATGAAGAGTACCAAAAAATGATGAAGGATAAAGCGGGTGTTGGTCCAGTTGAATTTATCCCTGAATTGAACAAATCATTGGTTTCTGCGCAATCTGCGGATGGTGTTGAAGTCGTTACAGGAGCAACTCATTCAACAGCGTCATTTAAAAACTATGCACAACAATTAATTCAAGCGTCTCAAGCTGGTAAAACAGATAAGATTGAAATTGACAATGGCGCTGACTTAAAAGACGGCGAGTACACATTAGAAGAGAAAAATGATTCTAACGGTTACCACACAGTCTTTACAATTGTTGTCAAAGACAAAAAAATTACGGAATCTAAATATGACAATGTCAACGCTGAAGGCAAGTCTAAAGTAGACGATAAAGACTACAATGAAATGATGAAAGAAAAAGCTGGCGTTGGCCCAGCAGAATTCATCCCAGCATTAAACAAAGCGCTAATCGATGCGGAAGATCAATCACCAGCTAATATCGATGTGGTAACGGGAGCAACTCATTCAACTCATACGTTCCAAATGTATGCTGAACAATTAGTTAATGCCGCTGAAAAAGGCGACACAACTAAAATTGAAGTAGACAATATTGTCATGGGTAAATAATCGTAGATTAATCTTGAGAAACAACAAGTTCTGAGACCAGAGCTTGTTGTTTTTCTATTTGACAAGTAATAAAATTTTATTAAACTATTGCCTGGTTTTGTATAATGAAAGAAAAAGAGGTAAACTAACAATGGCAAGAAATTAACCAGTCAAGCATTTAGTGAGGTACCTTTAGCCGTTAACTGATAAAATAAAGAAAATCAGTTGGTTGAAAACACTGATAAAGCTTAGTTGAATTAGGGGAGGATAAAATGAATAAAAAGCATAAGATAGTTGTTGGAATTAGTTTGTTTTTACTTTTAGGACTAACAGCTTGCAGCAATAAAAAGGAAGAAGCAGTTATTAACAAAGAAGCCTACAGTGATCAGCAATTTTTAATGGGAACATACGTTAAAATGCAGATTTATGACGATGGCAAAGAGGCGGTATTAAAAAAGGGCTTTGACAGAGTAAAAGAACTGGCTGCGGAGATCACGGTTAACGAGCCAGGCTCTGAAATCGATAAAATCAATGAGCAGGCTGGGATAAAACCGGTAAAAGTTTCAGATGATGTTTATCCGTTAATAAAAAAAGCCTATCAATACAGTGAAGAGTCAGACGACGGTTTTGATCTATCAATCGGACCCATTACCCAACTTTGGCATATCGGTTTTGATGATGCCCGTAAACCAGAGCAAAGTGAAATTGATGAGGCTTTAAAATTAGTTAAACACGAGCAAGTGATTCTTGACGATAAAGAACAGACAGTCTACTTAGAGAAAAAAGGCATGGAATTAGACCTAGGTGCAATTGCTAAAGGCTATATCACCGATGAAGTGGTCAAAGTCTTTAAAGCGAATGATGTGACAACGGCGATTGTGGACTTAGGTGGGAATGTCTATGTTTTAGGCCACAGCCCGCGGAAAGAAAACAGCGACTGGAAAGTGGGCATTCAAGATCCCAATCAAGCGCGGAACACCATTGTTGGATCGGTGCCAGCGTCAAATCAATCACTGGTAACATCAGGTATCTACGAACGAAATTTAAAAGTCAACGGCGAAACCTTCCACCACTTGTTTAATCCGAAAACAGGCTATCCATTCGATAATGAAATTGCCGGTGTCACGATTATTTCTCAGGAATCAATCGATGGTGACGGGCTGTCGACGGCCATTTTTTCAATGGGTGTTAAAGAGGGCATGGCTCACATCAATCAGTTAAAAAATGTTGATGCCATTTTTGTTACCTTAGACGATAAATTATATTTAAGTAGTGGTGTGAAAGAAACATTTGAGTTAAATAAAGAGTCTGGTTATGAAATTGGCGATATTCGCGAGTTAAAGTAAGGGAGTGAGTCGATGACCATTAGTACGTTTTTTAAATTAGTTGAAATCCAAACCAAACTGGCCAGTCTTTTTCCCTTTTTAATAGGTGTTCTCTTTTCAATGTATTACTTCCAGACCTTTAAATGGGAAACAACCCTAATCTTTTTCGCGGGAATGTTGGTTTTTGATATGACCACAACGGCGATTAATAATTTTATGGACTTTAAAAAGGCTAAAAATGATGAGTATAAGTATCAAACAAATATTGTTGGTCAAGCAGGGCTGAAAGAACCAGAGGTCAGACGTTTAATTACAATTATGTTGATTTTTTCAGCCCTAGTAGGTGCTTATTTAACTTATGCAACAGGTTGGTTGATGTTAATTATGGGAGGCGCTTGTTGCTTTATTGGTGTTTTTTACACCTTTGGACCAGTGCCTTTATCACGAATGCCTCTAGGTGAAGTCTTTAGTGGGGTCGTTATGGGGTTGGGCATCTTTATGATGACAATATACGTTAATACTTACGATTTACAATTTTTCTATCTGGCCATTGATCATTGGCAATTTGTCATTCACGGCGATATCAAACCGTTGTTAGCCATTGTTTGGGCCTCCTTGCCGATGATTTTTACCATTGCCAATATTATGTTAGCCAATAATCTTTGTGATTTAGATGAAGATATTGGCAATCACCGCTACACCTTGCCTTTCTATATCGGCCGAGAAAATGGTGTGAAATTATTTAATGTCTTAATGTACGGCTGTTATGTGACGATTGTGATTGGTGTGGCATTTCACGTGTATCACTGGAGTATGCTGATCGTCTTGTTGACACTGCCTTTAGTGATAAAAAATGTTCGCATTTTTAATGGGGAACAAGTGAAAAGTAAAACCTTTGTGATATCGTTGAAAAATTTGGTGATCTTAAATGGTGCCCAAATTGTCGGCTTATTGTTGGGGTTGATTTTCACAAAATAAGAAAAAAGCGGCGTCTCTGGATAGAGTTAGCCGCTTTTTTTTTAATAAGAGGTCAGACTGATTTCGCCAGACGATAAGGTTAATTGTTCACCATTATCAAGGTTGACAACCAACTCACCGCGGTCATTCACGGTGGTGGCAGTTCCTTTACAAGGTTGGCGATTGTAAGTGAACGTCACCTCTCTTCCCAGAACCAGTGAACGTTCTCGATACTCATCAATCACCGGTTGAGTTGCTTGGTTGGCAAGGAGCTGGTAAAACTCATTTAAAAAAGTTGCCACAAATTGGTTGCGGGAAACTTTTGCATAACCGTCAGGAAAAACAGATGTTGCCTTGTGGCGCAACTCTTCAGGAAAGTCTTCCATCGTTAAGGTATAGTTGGTACCAGCACCAATGATGACCGAGCCAATGGTTTGTGTTTCCACATCGGTCATAGCCTCTGATAAAATGCCACAGACTTTTTGCTGATCGATAAAAACATCGTTCACCCATTTAATCATGACCTTTCGATCTTGAAAATGTTCAATTGCTCGGGCGATTGCGACAGCAGTTATTAAGGTATATTGGGCAACTTCAGAAAATTGTTGGTTAGCGTGAAGCAACAGGCTAAAGTAGACTCCCTGTCCGCTGTCAACGGCAAAGTATTCACGACCAAAACGACCCCTAGTTTTCGTTTGCTTATTGACTAATAGCAATGTATTAGTTGGGGCCCCGTCAATCGCCATTTTTTTTAAGGTTTGATTGGTTGATTCAAGTTCATCCACAATTTGAATGGACAACTTGGGCGTCGTTGGTGCCAGATAAAGGTTGATGCCTTCGGCTGTTAGGACATCCGATGCCAGATAGGTGTAGCCTTGATTCGTAACACTTTCAATGTGATGACCCTCTTTTTTTAGTTCATTTATGGCTTTCCAAATGGCTGTTCGTGAAAGAGACAGCTTAGTTGCTATGGTTTCACCGGAGATGGGCGTTCCTTGGTTTTCTAATAAAATGGTTAGTACAGCACTTTTAGTTGACATAAGGGCCTCCTTTTTCTTTTATTGTAAAGGAGGTTGTCAGATTGTCAACCTGAAAACAACTTTCAATCGTCTGATTGGTTGATTCCTCACTCAAAAATCAGTCGCAATTCTGAGTGGAATACAGACCAAAGACTGATTTCTTTAAGGGGAAGAAGAGGTATACTTATTTTATTGAGTTAGCGATGAAGCTAATGAAAGCAAGTGGTCGGACTGGCTTTAGTGATTTTTTTAGTCACATCAATTGGCTTATAAACCTTATAAGCAAGGTTCGACGAAAATAAGGAGGAGAAAAAGTGGATAAAGTTCAATACAATTGTGATAAATGCGGCAATCAACATTTTGTGTCTGACCAGTTTCAAGCAACAGGGGGGAATTTTGCCAAGATTTTTGATGTGCAAAATAAAAAATTTATTACAATTAGTTGTTCCCGTTGTGGGTTTACTGAATTGTACAAAGGTGAAACAACAGAAGGCTGGGATATTTTAGACTTCCTAATGGGGGGCTAGAGTCTCACTTACCTTGGCTATTAAAAAGAAACGTCACACGAAAGTGTGACGTTTCTTTAGTTTAAGCTAACAATAGAGAATCATCTTTAATAACGGTGCCGCTTTGTTTATGAAAGAGGTCCAGTAAATCAGCCACTGTTAAGTTTTGTTTGGCTTCCCCGGAGATATCTACGGCAATTGTTCCCTGATGTAACATAATCAGACGGTTTCCGTGTTTAATGGCGTCTTCCATGTTGTGAGTGACCATAAAAGCAGTCAGCTGTTGCTCGGTAATTAACTGTTCCGTTAATGCCATAACAAGGGCAGATGTTTTAGGGTCCAAAGCAGCCGTATGTTCGTCAAGTAAGATTAATTCTGGTTTGACGATGGTGGCCATTAACAAGGTAATGGCTTGGCGTTGACCGCCAGATAAAAGGCCAATTTCCGCTTGAAGACGGTCTTCTAAGCCAAGGTTAAGGGTCGCTAATTGTTCCCGGAAAAAGTCCCGGTTAATGGCTTTAACCCCTTTAGTAAAGCCACGAGATTTGCCACGTTTTAATGCGATGGCCAAGTTTTCTTCAACTGTTAAGCGGACAGCTGTCCCCATTTTAGGGTCTTGAAAGACCCGGCTGATTTGCTTGGAGCGCTTAACCACATTTTGTTTGGTAATATTTTTTGCACCAAGGAACATCTGCCCCTCTTCAATCGGCAATGTGCCAGCGATACTGTTGAGCAAAGTTGATTTTCCAGCACCGTTGCCTCCGATTATCGTAATAAAATCACCTTGATTAATCTCGAGATTAATGCCCTTTAGGACGTGATTTTCGTTGACAGTCCCTCGTTCAAAATACTGATGCAAGTTCTTTATTTCTAAAATTGCGGTCATTTAGCTGCCACTCCTTTCCCGGTTTTGCGGCGCATTTTTTTCTTGATGAGTGGAAGCGACAAGCATAGGATGAGAATTAAAGCTGAAAATAATTTGTTGTCATTTGCTTCGATAGGAAATTCCAAAATAATAGCTAAAATAAACCGATAAATAATGGCTCCCAAAACGATTGAACACATTCTAAAGAAAAGTGGTTGGCTGGCAAATAAAACTTCCGAGATGATGATGGATGCTAGGCCAATCACAATCGTGCCAACACCAGCATTTAAGTCAGCAAAGCCATTGTTTTGAGCCAATAGGGCACCGCTGAGAGCGATACAACCATTGGAGATCATGTACCCTAAAATTTTGGTAGTGTGAGTGTTAATTCCGTTGGCTTCACTCATTTCTAAGTTATCGCCAGTTGCCACGATTGATAACCCAATTTCGGTGCGGAAAAAGACATATAAAGCGGCGATTACAAGGACGACAATAATTAGACCCACAACAATTACGGCATTTTCTTTGTTAAGGCCGAGAGACTCAATACTGGAAAAAAGCCGTTTTTCTCCAAGCAAAGAGACATTTGGTTTTCCCATGACCCGGGAGTTAATCGAATAAAGACCTGTCATAGTAATAATTCCAGCCAAAAGAGCGGGAATTTTTAATTTTGTGTGAAGTAAACCTGAGACCAATCCAGCTAACATGCCGCCACAAAAACCAAGTAAGGTACCGATAACGGGGGATAACCCGTTGACGATGGCTGTTGCCGCAATGGCACCACCTAAAGGGAAGGTCCCTTCGGTGGTTAAGTCAGCCACATCGAGAATGCGATAAGTGATAAATACACCAATGGCCAGTAAAGACCACAAGAGGCCCTGTGAAATTGATGATATCGCAATTGAAGGCAAGTTTGTTATTATATTACTGAGAATTTCCATATTAACTATCTCTTTTCTACTAAAAACAGTGTTTGTTTTAGGTTATTTAGGTGCTTTGATGCTAGCTGGATCAATACCCAGAGCTTTTGCCATCTCTTCGTTAACAAATAAAGTAGAGTCTGTTGAATATTCAACAGGCATGTCAGCCGGTTTGGCTTCGCCTCTTAGGATTTTAGCTGCCATGTGTCCTGTTTGTTTGCCAAGAGATTTGTAGTCAATGCCGAAAGTGGCTAAGCCCCCTTCTTCGATTTGACCAACAGATGCGGCAATCACGGGAATTTTTTCTTCTTTTGCGACTTCACCAACCACTGCAGCAGCACTGGCGAAAGTATTGTCAGTTGGGATATAGATGGCATCCACATTTTTCGCTAAACTGGAAGTGACTTGTTGGACATCATTAGTTGAATTGGCTGTTTTTTCGCTGACTTTTATGCCAGCTTTTTCTAAGGCTTTTTTCGCAATATTTGCTTGGATAATCGAGTTGGCTTCACTGGCGTTGTACATGATGCCGACCGTTTTGGCATCTGGCACGATGCTTAGGAGTAAGTCGATTTGTTTTTCAATTGGCCCCATGTCACTGGTTCCTGATAAGTTGCCGCCAGGTTTTTCGTTACTTTCAACTAACTTCGCTTCGGCCAAATCAGTGACAGCTGTTACTAGAATAGGGATGTCCGTTGTTTCATTTAACAAGGATTGAGCTGCCGGTGTGGCAATACCCAGAATTAAATCAGGTTTTGCTTTAACTAGCTTCTCACTCATACTCTTTAAGTTATCTTGGTTATTTTGGGCATTTTGATACTCAATGGTTAAGTTGTCGCCCTCTTTAAACCCTTCTTCTGCCAAAGCCTCTTTAAATCCTTCGTAGGTAGCATCCAGAGACTCATGTTCAACTAATTGAAGCACCCCAACTGATTTTTTGTCTGAGCCTGAGTCAGAAGCCTCACCATTTTTATTGCCACTACCGCAAGCCGCTAAACTCGCCATTGCGACGCCAGCGATTAATAAAAGACCTAATTTCGATTTCATTTTGTTTTCCTCCGGTTTCTCTGTTTTTTTATATATAAAAAGCCATTTAGATACTCAGATCTAAATGGCTGCTCAATTTAATATACGCTTAAAATTGTTTAGTCACCACTTAGATTTTAAAATCCTACGTGGCGTTTATCTTGACGACAAAACTCTCTAGCCCACATAGATACAAAACATTGTTTGCACCCATGAATCATGACTACAAACCCTATCTAAAGAAGCTAAAGTAAGTGTTATTCAGTTGTGTGGTATGTAAGTGAGTCATATGAAAAAACCTCCACAAATTTCAAGATGTTTCCAGTATAGGGCATTCAACAAAGGTTTGTCAACTATTTTTTTGAATAGTCAGACAATTGCAGAAGGGGGGATTCTTAAAGAGCGTTGAGATAAATTTAGCCGGTTTCTAACGAATGCCATTTTTTGTTAATCCTTCGGTAGTTAAACAGCTAGTTTGAGGGACCTTTCCTTTAAATAACACGTGAATTAAATAACGGAAGGTAAAAGATGTTCTATGCTTTTTTTTTAATATTTGATATGATAGGAAGAGACAAGGACTGAAACCCTTTTCGAATCACGTCATGAAAGTTGGGAAGACACATGAAATTAACGATTAAAGATATTGCCAATAAAGCAGGAGTTTCAACCACAACTGTTTCGCAAATTTTAAATAATAAAGGCAGCCGCTTCAGCGATGAAACACGCCAAAAAGTGTTAGATATTGTCGAAGAATTTAATTACAAACCGGATTTCTTTGCCCAAAGCATGATTACTAAACGCTCAAAAACCATTGGGATGATCGTGCCAGACGTGACCGACTTTTTCTTTTCAAAGTTAATTGAAGGGGTCGAAACTTATCTAAATTCTCTAGGTTACATGATTATTCTTTGTAATTCTAAACACGATGTGTCATTGGAGAAAAAGTACTTTGATGAGCTAATGCATCGGGCAGTGGAAGCCATGATCATTGCTACGCCAAATGTCCTGGATCAGGAGATTATGGAGGTGGTTTTAAGTAAACAACCCCACTTGCCACTGATTCTCGTTGATATGGGGAAAAATCAACGAAATGAAGGAAAATTAATTGTGGAAGAATATCGGGGTGTTTATGAAGCTGTTAGTTATTTAATCGATCAGGGACACCGTCAAATTGGCTTTTTGCGTGAAGTCGACGATTATTATCAGTTGTCTGAACGGATTACGGGTTATTTGAATTGCCTAGAAGATCGGGAGATTGAGTATAACGATTTACTAATCGAGGAGAGTTTTCTGACAATTGAAGGCGGATATGAAGGAACAGCTAAATTATTAGCCAAAAACAAGGGACAATTGACAGCCTTAGTGTGTACTAATGACCAAATGGCAGTTGGGGCCTATCAAGCCATCCACGAAGCTGGGCTGAGAGTACCAGAAGATATTTCGGTAATTGGCTTTGACGGACTAGAGATCGGCAAGTTTCTAGCACCAGCTTTAACAACGGTTTATCAGCCTGTTTTTGACATTGGCTTTTCTGCAGCAAAGTTTGCCGTTGATGCGATTGATAACCCACATTCACGGATTCCCAATAAAATATTCCCGACAAATTTGATTATTAGAAATAGTGTAAAACGGTTGACTAGTTAAAATAATGATGCTATCATGTTAAATGAAAGCGGTTGATAGCCGTATGTTGTTAAAGGTAAAACGTTTTACTATTTTTATTTTTACCTTTTCGACAAATTTCGTTATAATAGTGAAGACATATAGGGGGATAAATAACAATGAGAATGATCGACCTGATTGAGAAGAAACGAGCAGGTAAAGAGCTAACAAAGACAGAGATTGATTTTTTCGTAAAAGGTTTAACCGACGGTACGATTCCTGATTATCAAGTCAGCGCGTTCCTGATGACTATTTTTTATGAAGACATGAGTGATGAAGAAATTACCGCATTGACCTTAGCTATGGCTAATTCAGGAGATGTGATTGATTTATCTTCTATTAACGGCATTAAAGTAGATAAGCATTCTACAGGTGGCGTTGGTGATACAACGACAATCGTCTTAGCGCCTTTAGTTGCGAGTATTGGTGTGCCTGTCGCTAAAATGTCTGGTCGCGGTTTAGGCCATACAGGTGGCACAATCGATAAGTTAGAAGCAATCCCTGGTTTCCAAGTTGAATTACCGAATGATAAATTTATTCAACTGGTGAATGAGAGTCAAGTTGCTGTTACTGGCCAATCCGGTGATCTTGCCCCCGCAGACAAAACCTTGTACGCCTTAAGAGATGTAACAGCAACTGTCGATTCCATTCCACTGATTGCCAGTTCGATCATGAGCAAGAAAATTGCGTCAGGTGCGGATGCCATCGTCTTGGATGTCACAACAGGTGATGGTGCCTTTATGAAAAATATTGACGATGCCACTCGTTTGGCTGAGACCATGGTCCGTATCGGTGAGTTAGCTGGTCGTCGGACGATGGCGGTGATTTCCGATATGTCTCAACCCTTAGGTGAGGCCATTGGTAACTCAATTGAAATCGTGGAAGCGATTGAAACACTGCAAGGCAAAGGGCCAGAAGATTTAACTGAGATGGTCTATGTCTTAGGAAGTCAGATGGTTGTTCTAGCAGGTCATGCTAAAACATTGGAAGAAGCCCGAGGCATGTTAGTTGAAGCTTTGGAATCTGGCAAGGCTCTTGAGAAATTTAAAGAGATGATTAAAAATCAAGGGGGCGACCCAGATGTGGTCGATCACCCAGAAAAAATGGGCGTAGCCAAGTATACCTTCGTTTTACCAGCTAAAAGTAGTGGCTGTGTTCGAGAAATACAAGCCGAAAGCATCGGTGTTGCTGCCATGTTATTAGGAGCCGGACGCAAGACAAAAGAAGACATGATTGATTATACCGTCGGGGTTAAATTACATAAAAAGGTGGGCATGGATGTTACCGAAGGGGAACCACTGGTGACCATTTATGCTAATCGCGAGAATGTGGATGACGTGAAGAAGATGTTGTACGACAATATTGAAATCGGGGAAACCGTTGAAGAACCACAGTTAGTTAGAAAAATAGTCACTAAATAAGGCGTTGTATGAAGGGACAAGGAGAGGTGAGCAATGAGTTTCAATCGAAAAATTGACCATACGCTGTTAAAAGCAGATGCTAAGGAAGCTGATATCAAAAAATTGATTAACGAGGCTAAAAAACATCAATTTTATTCTGTTTGTGTCAACCCGACATGGGTCAAATTAGCCAGTGAGCTTCTATTAAAAGAACCCGTTGCTGTTTGCACGGTGATTGGATTTCCCCTAGGAGCTAATACAACCGAAGTCAAAGCTTTTGAAACCCGTGATGCCATTGCTAATGGTGCGGATGAAATCGACATGGTTATTAATATCGGGCAGTTAAAAGCAGGGAATGAGGCCTTTATTAAAGAAGACATTGCAGAGGTTGTGAAGGCAGCTAAAGACAAGGCGTTAGTCAAGGTCATTATTGAAACGAGTTTATTAACTAATGATGAGATCGTCACCGCTAGTCGTTTAGCCAAGGAAGCAGGAGCGGATTTTGTTAAAACATCCACCGGCTTTTCCACGGGAGGCGCCAAAGTTGAAGATGTGGCCTTGATGCGTGCAACCGTTGGTCCTGAGATGGGAGTTAAAGCCTCTGGCGGGATTCATCATGCCAAAGAGGCTCAAGGGATGATTGATGCAGGTGCGACACGCCTTGGAACGAGTGCCAGTATTGCCATTACAGAGGAGTAAAAAAGCTTTTTTTAAAGGAGAGTGTTGTCAGTGAAAGAACAATGGATCAAGGAAGCGCGCCAAGTCTATCAGCGAGCCTATGTTCCTTATTCAAAATTTCCTGTGGGAGCGTGTTTAGTTACTAAAGATGATCAGATTTTTACAGGGGTTAATATTGAGAATGCCTCTTTTGGCTTAACCAATTGTGCCGAGCGAACAGCCTTTTTTAAAGCTGTGTCAGAAGGACATCGTGACTTTAAGCACTTGGTGGTTGCAGGAGATACCGATGACCCCATTTCGCCGTGTGGCGCCTGTCGTCAAGTGATGGTCGAATTTTGTGATCCGACCATGCCAGTGACACTGGTTAACAAAGATGGCGTTACAAAAGAGATGACAGTCGGAGAGTTAATGCCATATTCATTTACGGAAGAACAACTATAATTTCTTTGTGATTTAATCGGTCAGCAATGGCTGTTAAATAAAAAAAATATACAGGGGGCTTTACAAGATGAAGACATCGAAAAAGATTGGATTGGGTTTATTAACACTAGGTTTAGCTGCAACTTTGGTAGCATGTGGCGGAGGCGGTAAAGACAAAGCAACTGACGAGAGTAAAGCAAGTGGCAGTGATGGTGCTTCAAGTGATAAATATTCTGCAGCCTTAGTAACTGACTTAGGCGGCGTTGATGACCGCTCATTTAACCAGTCTGCTTGGGAAGGTCTACAAAAATGGGGGAAAGAAAATGGGAAAGAAAAAGGAACAGGTGGTTTCACTTATTACCAATCCAACTCTGACCAAGACTTTACGCCTAACTTAAATACAGCTGTTAACGATGGTTTTAACATCATCTTCGGTATTGGATTCAAATTGAAAGACGCGATTGCAGAAGTAGCAGCAGCTAACACTGACAAGCACTTTGCGCTAATCGATGATGTTATTGAAGGTCAAGACAACGTAGCATCTGTTATTTTTTATGATAACGAAGCGTCTTACTTAGCTGGTGTAGCAGCAGCTATGGCAACAGAATCTAATAAAATTGGATTTGTAGGTGGACAAGAAGGCGAAGTAATCGGCCGTTTTGAAGCTGGTTTCATCGCTGGAGCTAAATCAGTTAATAAAGACATTGAAGTAGACGTTAAATATGCTGGTTCATTTGGTGATGCAGCAAAAGGAAAATCAATTGCTGCAGCAATGTACAAGAGCGGTATTGATGTAATTTTCCACGCTTCAGGTGACACAGGTAACGGTGTCTTTGCAGAAGCGAAAGACATCATGAAAGCTGACGATAGCAAAAAAGTTTGGGTTATCGGCGTTGACCGTGACCAACATGATGAAGGTGACTACGGTAAAGGTAATGTAACATTGACATCTACGCTTAAAGCTGTTGGTACAGTTGTTGAAGATATCATCAAACAAGATCAAGATGGAAAATTCCCTGGTGGCGAAACATTGGTTTATGGTTTGAAAGATGGCGGTGTTGATTTGACAGAAGGTCAATTAAACGACGTGAACAAAGACATCCAACCAGCCATTGACAAAGCAAAAGAAGACATCAAAGCTGGTACGATTGAAGTGCCACAAAAACCATAAGCTTCTTTAACAACAGGCGCCATAATTAAGATGATTTAAAGTGTTTCAGAGTTATCAGTCATATCGGATAAGAGTTAGGTCTCTTATCCTGATTATGGCTTAGAAATGTTGGGTATTAGCTCTACTTAGTCAGTTACGACACCGTAATAGTTAGGAAGTGAAAACAGTGAATGAATCACAATACGTGATTGAAATGGAGAACATCACCAAAGAATTTGGAACGTTCAAAGCCAATGACAATATTAATTTACGCGTTAAAAAAGGTGAGATTCACGCATTACTTGGAGAAAATGGTGCAGGGAAATCAACGTTGATGAATATTTTATCAGGGTTGTTGGAACCAACTTCAGGCACGATTCGCATCAATGGCGTGGAAAAACAAATCAATAATCCAACAGTTGCTAACCAGCTGGGCATCGGGATGGTTCATCAGCATTTTATGTTGATTGATAACTTTACGATTGCCGAAAATATTATTCTTGGTAGTGAACCGACAAATGCTGGTGTGGTGGATCACAAAAAAGCTTACCAGGATATTATGGCGGTTTCGGAAAGATATGGCTTTAAAATTGAGCCAGATCAACTCGTGAGTAATGTCAGTGTGGGGATGCAGCAACGGGTGGAAATCATTAAAACCTTGTATCGTGGTGCTGAAATTTTGATTTTTGACGAGCCAACAGCAGTCTTAACCCCTCAAGAAATCGATGAATTGATTTCAATTATGCACGGGTTAGTCGATGAAGGTAAATCAATTGTTATCATTACTCATAAATTAGATGAAATTAAAGCAGTAGCTGATCGCTGTACCGTTATTCGTCGTGGACAAAGTATTGATACAGTGAATGTGGCAGATGTATCACAACAAGAACTGGCTGATTTGATGGTAGGTCGTTCGGTTTCCTTTAAGACACCAAAAGGCCCCTCGCATCCGACTCATCCAGTACTGGAAATCAAAGAGTTAGTCGTCAAAGAAAATCGCGGTCTCGATGCCGTCAAAGGGTTGAATTTAGAAGTAAGAGCCGGAGAGGTTCTGGGAATCGCTGGAATCGATGGCAATGGTCAAAGTGAATTATTACAAGCCATTTCTGGTATGCGTAAAGTTGAAAGTGGTACTATCACAATCAATGGAAAAGAGATGACCAATAGTCGTCCTAGAAGCATTACGGAAAACAGCTTTGGACACGTTCCAGAAGACCGTCATCGTTATGGCCTTGTTTTACCCATGTCCGTTGCGGAAAATATCGCCTTACAAACCTACTATAAAGCTCCATTAAGTCAATACGGCATTCTAAAGTATCCAACGATTAATAGCTTTGCCCGTGAATTAATAGAAGAGTTTGATGTACGGACAGTTAATGAATTAGTACCAGTGAGATCATTATCTGGTGGTAATCAGCAAAAAGCAATTATTGCCCGAGAAATTGCTCGCGATCCGGACTTGTTAATGGTGGCCCAACCAACACGTGGTCTAGATGTTGGGGCAATCGAATACATCCATAAGCGTTTAATTGAACAACGGGACAATGGAAAAGGTGTTTTACTTGTGAGTTTTGAGCTTGACGAAATATTAAATGTATCAGATCGCATCGCTGTGATGTTTGAAGGCGACATTGTCGGGATTGTTGATCCTGCAGAAACAACAGAACAAGAACTTGGTTTACTAATGGCCGGCGTTTCGTTAACAGAGGCTCGTAGAATGTTAGCTGAGGGGCAGGAAGGGGTTGGTGCAAGTGAGTAAGTCGAATAAACCTTGGGTCAACATAGCCGTACCGCTAATCTCAGTTATTTGTGGCCTACTGCTTGGTGCCATTATTATGTTAGTGTCAGGCCATGATCCGATTGCTGGGTATGGTGCCATGTTAAAGGGGGCTTTTGGACGTCCTTATAACATCGGTGAAGTGTTACGTTTAGCAACACCGATTATATTAACCGGGTTAGGATTTTCAGTTGCGAATGCTGCTGGTTTCTTTAATATCGGGCTTGCAGGTCAAGCTTTGGCCGGCTGGATTGCCGCTGTGGCAATCGGCATGTCATTTCCCGATTTACCCAAATTAATTTTAATACCTTTAGCGATTGTTGTGGGGGCCTTAGCGGGCGCTTTATGGGCCGGAATTGCCGGTGTGTTAAAAGCTCAGTTTGGCACCAGTGAAGTTATCGTAACAATCATGTTGAACTATACCTTGCTTTACATCAGTAACCATTTAGTTCGTCATGTTTTCACTCAGGACAAGGATGCGACTCCCATTTTAGGCGCAAATGCTAGTCTGCGGGTGGAGTGGTTAACTAAATTAACTCAGGGATCACGATTGAATTTAGGGATTTTCCTGGCGATAATCATGATCGGCCTAGTCTGGCTTTTGATGAACCGGACAACAACGGGCTTTGAATTACGTTCGGTGGGATTAAATCCTGATGCGTCAACCTATGCAGGGATGAACGCTAAGAAAAACATTATTTTAGCTATGCTAATCTCTGGTGCTTTAGCTGGTTTAGGAGGCGTGGTAGATGGCTTGGGAACATTCCAAAACCTCTACATTTTAAGTGCAGCCCCAAGTATCGGGTTTGATGGTTTGGCGGTTTCATTGTTAGGCGGCGGTAATCCAATAGGGATTTTCTTCTCAGCTCTCTTGTTTGGGGTCCTTAAAATTGGTGGCTTAAGCATGCCTGGTGGCGCCAACGTTCCAAGTGAAATTGTCGACATCGTGATTGCCTCAATTATCTTCTTTGTGGGAATCAGTTATGCCATTCGTTTTATCATAGATAAACTATCATCAAAAAAAGTTGTGACTAAGGGAGGCGTTTAGAATGGACCAATTTATTTCAACTGTTGCAACTGTCGTATCATCAACCTTGGTCTATTCAGCTCCGTTAATTTTGACGGCTCTTGGAGGAACCTTCTCTGAGCGCGGTGGTGTGGTTAACGTTGGGTTGGAAGGTATTATGACAGTCGGTGCGTTTAGTGGTGCTGTCTTCAACTTGGCTATGGTTGGCACGTTTGGTGCATGGACTCCTTGGGTTTCAATGATTTTTGGTGGTCTAGTCGGCATGCTGTTTTCATTGATTCATGCAGTCGCCACTATTAATTTACGAGCAGATCATATTGTCAGTGGTACGGTAGTCAATTTAATGGCACCGGCTTTAACGGTCTTCTTAACAAAAATGCTCTTTGACGGTCATGGTCAGACGGATATGCTCCAAGCAACTCTAGGGAAAGCTACGGTACCGGTTTTAAATAAAATTCCGATTATTGGCGAGATTTTCTTTAAAGGAACATCGGCAGCGGCTTACTTTGCCATTATTGTGGCATTCGTGGCATACTTTATCATCTTTAAAACGAAGTTCGGTTTACGTCTACGTTCAGTCGGTGAAAACCCACAAGCGGCAGACACTTTGGGCATCAACGTTTATGGAATGAAATATGCAGCTGTTCTAACGTCCGGTTTTCTTGGCGGAATGGGAGGAGCGGTAGCCGTTCAATCCATCTCTGGTCAATTCTCCGTGACGACCATTGCTGGACAAGGATTTATTGCTATGGCAGCGATGATCTTTGGTAAATGGAACCCAATAGCTGTTATGGGAGCCGCTTTGTTCTTCGGCTTGTCCCAAAGCTTAGGCGTAATCGGTGGCATGATTCCGGGAATCAGTGCATTGCCAGAAGTATACATGCAAGCTATGCCATATGTCTTAACGGTGATTGTATTAGTGCTCTTTATCGGAGGCGCTCAAGGACCGAAAGCCAATGGTCAAACTTACATAAAATCTAAATAATAAAAGGACGTGCCAAGATGAAAGCTTACTTTCGGTCTCTGGCACGTTTGTGTTAAAAAGAGAAGTCAATAATAATCAGAAAGAAGGCATTAGATGTTTAAACGAGTGCATTTAGTCGTATTAGATTCAGTTGGAATTGGTGAAGCGCCAGATGCGGAAAAATTTGGCGATGTGGGCAGTCACACCTTAGGTCATATTGCGGAAAAAGCAGGCTTAACTGTGCCTCATATGGAAGAGTTGGGATTGGGAACAATCGAACCACTTAAGGGCGTTAAAGCCATCGAAAATCACCAAGGCTATGCTACGAAACTGGAAGAAATCTCAGTGGGCAAAGACACAATGACCGGTCACTGGGAAATCATGGGCTTAAACATTGAAACGCCCTTTAGAGTCTTTCCTGAAGGATTCCCAAAAGAACTGTTAGATAAAATTTCTGAGTTTTCTGGTCGCGGTATTGTCTGTAATCTACCATACAGTGGCACACAAGTACTAGATGATTACGGCGACCATCAAATGAAAACAGGCGATTTAATCGTCTACACCTCGGCGGATCCGGTCTTACAGATTGCTGCTCATGAAGAGGTTATTCCTTTAGAGGAGTTGTATCGTATTTGCCAGTACGTTCGTGATATTACCAAAGAGGATCCGTATATGATCGGTCGCATTATTGCCCGCCCTTATCTCGGTGAGCCAGGTAACTTTAAACGCACGGCAAACCGTCATGATTACGCCCTGGATCCATTTGGCCATACAGTACTTGATTCACTAAAAGAAGCTGGCAAAGACGTGATTGCTGTTGGGAAAATTAACGACATCTTTAACGGCCAAGGCATCACTGAATTTGTACGAACGGCTTCTAATATGGACGGAGTTGACAAGCTAATCGAAGTTATGAAACAAGACTTTACTGGCTTAAGCTTTACTAATCTGGTTGATTTTGATGCCCTATTTGGTCACCGACGTGATGTAGTGGGCTACGGGCAGGCTATTGATGAGTTTGATTCCCGCTTACCGGAAATTTACGAAGCTATGGCAGAAGATGATCTGTTGCTAATCACGGCTGATCACGGAAACGATCCAACCTTCCCAGGAACAGATCATACTCGTGAATACGTGCCTTTATTAGCTTACAGTAAAAAAATGACAGGACACGGCCACTTACCACAAGGGTTTTATGCGGATATTTCAGCAACGATTGCGGAAAACTTCGGTGTCCCTGCTACAGAAAACGGCAACAGCTTTTTAGCTGATTTAAAATAGAACAGGAGCTTTAAACAAATGACAAAAACCCTAAGTGAACAATTGACAGAAACAGCAACGTATATTCAAAGTAAAGGCGTGAAAGAAGTTGAGTTTGGTTTAATCCTAGGTTCAGGATTAGGCGAACTAGGGGATGAGATTGACAATCCAATCGTCATTCCTTATGAAGAAATTCCTAACTTCCCAGTGTCGACAGTAGTTGGCCACGCGGGACAACTGGTTTATGGTGACTTATCAGGTAAAAAAGTGTTGGCGATGCAAGGTCGTTTCCACTTTTATGAAGGCAATACCATGCAAGTGGTGACCTTCCCTGTGCGAGTGATGAAAGCCTTAGGCGCGCATTCAATGATTGTAACCAATGCAGCAGGTGGGGTTAATACCTCATTTACACCTGGTAATTTAATGCTGATTACGGATCAAATCAACTTTACCGGAACTAATCCGTTAATTGGTGAAAATGATGAAAATTTAGGGCCACGTTTCCCAGATATGTCCGAACCTTATGACAAAGAATACGGTAAAATCACCCGCCAAGTGGCTGATCAATTAAAAATCACCCTTCAACAAGGTGTTTACATGGGCTATACAGGCCCAACCTATGAAACACCAGCTGAAATCCGCATGTCACGTGCCATGGGAGCCGATGCTGTAGGCATGTCAACTGTTCCAGAAGTGATTGTGGCTCGTCACATGAGTATGCGTGTGTTAGGGATTACTTGTGTAACGAACCTAGCAGCTGGGATGCAAGCTAATCTTAATCATGCAGAAGTGGTGGAAACAACGGAACGAGTCAAAGCAGATTTCAAATCATTGATTAAAGAAACACTAAAAAATATTTAAGGTAAGGTGTAAGAATGAGCGTCCACATTGGAGCAAAAAAAGGCGAAATTGCCGATAAAATTTTATTACCAGGGGATCCTTTGAGAGCAAAGTATATTGCGGAGACCTTCTTGGAAGAACCAAAGCTATATAATGAAGTTCGTGGCATGTTAGGGTACACCGGCACCTATAAAGGCGTCCCAGTTTCGGTTCAAGGAACAGGGATGGGCATGCCTTCAGCGGCAATTTATGCCACGGAACTGATTCGTGAGTACGATGTTAAAAAATTGATTCGCGTGGGAACATGCGGCTCAATACAAAAAGACGTTCATGTTCGTGACCTAGTGATTGCTCAGGCAGCTGCAACGTCATCTAATATCATTCGCAACGACTTTCCAAAACATGATTTCCCGCAAATCGCTGATTTTGATCTGTTGTTAAAATCTTACGGATTAGCTAAAGAAAAAGGCTTTAATATTCACGTGGGAAATGTCTTGTCAGATGATGTTTTTTATAAAGATAGCATGGATGAAGTGTTTCGTTTAGGTGAGCATGGGGTTTTAGGGATTGAGATGGAGGCGGCTGTCTTGTATTACTTGGCGGCTAAATATCACGTCCAGGCCTTGGCGATTATGACTGTTAGCGATCATATCTTAACCGGTGAAGAAACAACCTCTGAGGAACGTCAAAAAACCTTTGACGAGATGATGATTGTCGCCTTAGATACAATTATTCAAGAGTAACAGGCAAGACTATTCATCCACAAAAGATGTGGATGAATAGTCTTTTTTGGTTTTTTGCGTTATCCTAGTAGTGTGAAAGAACGATTGGATTAACTACTACAGCTAGGAATGACTGAGGGGTTAATCTTTCAAAAAATGAAAGGCAGGTTTTCTTAGAATGAACAATTTTAATTTTCATGTACCAACGTCGATTTTATTTGGTGAAGGACAGGTTAGTCATCTGCCAGCCGCACTTGAAACATATGGCCAGCGGGTTCTTCTGGTGTACGGTGGTGGCAGCATTAAGAAAAACGGTGTGTATCAAAAAGTAATGGACTTACTAACTGGTAACTTTACGGTAACGGAATTAGCGGGTGTTGAGCCAAATCCTCGTTTGGAAACAGTGGTTAAAGGGGCTGAAATTTGCCGACAAGAGAATATTGATGTTATTTTAGCTGTTGGCGGTGGCTCGACAATTGACTGTGCCAAAGCGATTGCGGCTGCCCGCTATTATGACGGCAATCCATGGGACTTTACTCAAAACCGTGGCTTAGTGGGAGAAGCCTTACCTTTAGTGACGATTTTAACCATGTCTGCTACGGGTTCAGAGATGAACGGTGGTGCTGTTATTACTAATTTAGCCACCAATGAAAAACTAGGATTAGGTGGACCGAGTCTATTGCCTAAGGTGTCCATTTTAGATCCGACCTATACCTACTCAGTTCCAGCTGTTCAAACGGCAGCAGGATCAGCAGATATTTTCAGCCATCTGATTGAAAATTATTTTAGCCGCAACACCTCCGCTAGCGTTCAAGACCGGATTGCAGAAGGTATTATGAAAACAGTGGTCAAGTACACACCAGTTGCCTTAGAGACACCAACTGACTATGAAGCGCGAGCTAATCTAATGTGGTCCAGTTCGCTGGCGTTAAACGGCTTAACAGGCAAAGGGAAAGAAGGGACCTGGTCTTGTCATGCGATTGAGCATGAGCTAAGTGCTTTTTACGATATTACCCACGGTATTGGCTTAGCGATTGTGACACCACGCTGGATGACTCATGTTTTAAATGAGCAAACAGTAGGCCAATTTGTTGAATTTGCGGTCAATGTATTTGGCGTCTCTCGAGACGGTGAGCCTTTTGATATCGCTCATCAAGGAATCAAAGCCCTTTACGATACTTTTGCCAGCTGGGGCATTCCAATGACCTTGCCAGAAGTTGGAATTGATGACAGTAAACTGAGATTGATGGCGGAAAAAGCAGTGGAACACAGCACCATAGCAGAAGCAGCCTTTGTGCCTCTTACCGCAGCTGATGTGGAAGCTATTTTAAAAGATTGTTTCTAAAATAAAAAGCGTGAAAAACCAAAAATGGTTTTTCACGCTTTTTTAAGCGCTTATAGATAATAGTTATTAGCGACACTTAGGTCGTCATTTAATTCATAGACCAGCGGTTGACCCGTAGGAATCTCCAAGGCCATAATATCATCATCGGAAATTTTTTCAATATGTTTAGCCAATGCTCTCAGGGAATTGCCGTGAGCAGCTACCAGCACAGTTTGACCAGTGATTAAGGCCGGAGCAATGTGATCATCCCAATAAGGAATCGCCCGTTCAAGCGTTACTTTTAAGTTTTCGCCACCGGGAATAACACGCTTATCTAAATGGCTATAGCGGCGATCATTAACGGCTGATTTAGGGTCGCTAGCTTCCAACAAAGGCGGCAGGGTATCGTAGGAACGACGCCATAATTGGACTTGATCTGCTCCGTATTTATCAGCTGTTTCTTGCTTATTAAGACCTTGAAGCGCCCCGTAGTGACGTTCATTTAAACGCCAGGATTTATATTCAGGCACCCAAATCTGGTCGGACTCTTCCAGTACGTAATGACAGGTTTTAATCGCTCGTTTTAAGACCGAAGTGAAAGCCACATCAAATTGAATATCAGCTTCTTTGATTTTTTTGCCAGCATTCTTGGCTTCTTCGATGCCTTTTTCACTTAAATCCACATCTTCCCACCCAGTAAATAAATTAAGGGCATTCCACTCACTTAGTCCGTGGCGGACAAATACTAATTTTGGCATTGTAGCAACTCCTTTTATCATTAATGTCGATGAGATTGATTACTTATTCCATTGTATCCCTAATTAAAAAAACATGCCACTGATAGCTATGAGTTAGACTGGTTAAGGCCATAGATAGTCCGATCAAACAGAAAAAAACACCACGATTAATCGTGGTGTCTGAGTGAATAATAATAGATGGCGCTAACCATGACGGCCCCACCGACAATGTTGCCAAAGTAGACAGGAATAACATTTTGAATAAATTGCAGCCAAGTGGCGCCTCCTTCAAAAATAGCGGCTGGAATGATAAACATATTCGCCACACTATGTTGAAAGCCGATGGCCACAAAGGTCATCACAGGGAACCAGATGGCGAGGATTTTTCCGGCACCGTCTTTGGCGCCGTAACAGAGCCATAAAGCCAGACCAACAAACCAGTTACAGCCGATACCAGAGACAAAAGCCTGTAAGGGCGTTGCGGCAATCTTGGCTTGAGCCACAGAGATGGTTTCTTCCAAATAAACACCGGTACTGGTAAGACCTACGATGTGACCAAAAAAATAAGCGACAAATAGGGCTCCAACAAAATTAGCTAAGGTAATCGTTAACCAGTTAAGCCACATCTCTTTAGCGGTGACTTTTTTATCTAGCCAAGCACTGGCTACGGCCATCATATTGCCGGTGATCAGTTCGCCACCACCTAGTAAAATAACGATTAGCCCAATCGGGAAGACACAAGCCCCAATAAAACTAGCAAAACTGCCCCATTCATGGGCGACGGATGAGATGACTCTTACATAAGCTAGGTACCCGAGGGAAATCATCGCGCCCCCAACAAAACCAAGAATTAACTTAGCTTGTAGCGGTTTAGCAACTTTTTTTGCTCCCATTTGAATACTAATATCTAGAATTTCTTCAGGTGAACGCATAACACAACTCCTCGTATTTCTTTGTGATTTTTTTCTCTTTTAATAACTTTATTATAGTACAGTGTTTCAAGGAATAAAAGAGCAAGAGAAAAAAGACTGGAAATTTCCAGTCTCTTACCTAATAATTATTTAATGTTTTACTTGAATGGTTTCAGGGCCGTTCTCACGACCGACAATGACAGTAGTCACAACATCTAGGAAAAGCCCATGTTCAACGACGCCAGCTAAGTTACTTAACCATGGTCCCAGTTCTTTTGGTGAATCGATCCGATCAAGCTGCAGGTCGATGATGTAATTAGCACTGTCTGTTTTGAGAAGGTCGCCATTTGCCTCTCGACGTAAAGTGGGGGACATCCCTTTAGCTGCAAATAAATTTAAAAGTTGAGTCGAACCATAAGGAATGACTTCAACAGGTAGAGGGAATTTCCCTAGTTTATCAACCAGTTTAGACTCATCAACAATCCAAATGTTTTTCTTAGAGTAGCTTGCCACAATTTTCTCAAATAATAAAGCGGCGCCACCTCCTTTTATGCCTTGGAAATCAGCGCTAATTTCATCAGCTCCATCAATCGTCACGTCAACATGGGTGACGTCATCAATGCTTTTTAAGGGAATGCCTAAAGCCAGAGCTTGGGTCTCCGTTGCTTTTGAGGTTGTGACCCCGATAATATCCAAGCCTTCCTCCTTAACGCGACGACCGATTTCCTCCACCATATAATAAGCAGTAGAGCCTGTTCCTAAACCTACGACCATTCCAGATGTAACATGTGTGGCGGCCTCGATGCCAACCATTTGTTTTAAGTTCATAGTAACCTCCAAGTTAGTTGATATGGTTTATTTAATCAGCACTCTAGAAAGACAGCTGCTCATCAAACAACGCCATATGTGTGTGGTGAGAAACATACCGATAAAGTTAAGATACAATCTTCTACTATAGTATACCCTTATTCTACTGATAGTTGCGAGAAAAGGAAAGCCTGTTTTGCTGGAAGCGACCAATTAAAGTGAAGTTGAAAAAAAGTGGCAATAAGAGTTGACAGTTACTAAGATAATGTGTTAAGATTTTTAAGGTGCTTAAAGTACAGTTTATTGCAACGTTCTGACTGTCTGAAAAGCATTTCTAACGATGATTGCAAGTTAACTTGCATTATTTTTATCGTGAAAAATGAACCACCTGGATGTGTGGTACTAGAAAGCCAAGTAGGGAAGGAGGAAACAAAGAATGCCAACGATTAATCAATTAATCCGTAAATCTCGTCAATCAAAAGTGACTAAATCTGGTTCACCTGCATTAGGTAAAGGATTCAACAGTTTGAAAAAATCTTTTACAGACACTAATGCTCCTCAAAAACGTGGAGTGTGTACTCGTGTAGGAACAATGACACCTAAAAAACCTAACTCAGCGTTACGTAAGTACGCTCGTGTACGTTTGTCAAACAATTTAGAGGTAACAGCTTATATCCCTGGTATCGGCCATAACTTACAAGAACATAGTGTTGTTCTTATTCGTGGAGGACGTGTTAAAGATTTACCAGGAGTACGTTACCATATTGTTCGTGGAGCGCTTGATACAGCCGGTGTTACCGACCGTAAACAAAGCCGTTCTAAATATGGTGCTAAACGCCCTAAAGCTGCGAAAGCGTAAGGTTTGTCACATTAACTATAAACAATTAAAACAACTAAAAAAATTATATTCGGAAGGAGGAATTTTGAATGCCTCGTAAAGGTCCTGTAACAAAACGTGAAGTTTTACCAGATCCGATTTTTCATTCAAAAGACGTAACTCGTTTAATCAACCGTATCATGGTTGATGGTAAGCGTGGTACAGCTGCCAGCATTATTTATAATGCCTTTGAAATTATTAAAGAATCTACAGGTAATGACCCATTGGAAGTATTTATGCAAGCAATGGATAACGTTAAACCTGTTTTAGAAGTTAAAGCTCGCCGTGTTGGTGGTTCTAACTATCAAGTTCCTGTTGAAGTACGCCCAGAGCGTCAAATTACTTTAGGTTTACGTTGGATTGCCAACTATGCTCGTCTACGCGGAGAACATACAATGGAACAACGCCTTGCTAAAGAAATTATGGATGCTGCTAACAATACTGGTGCTTCAGTTAAGAAACGTGAAGACACACATAAAATGGCTGATGCCAACAGAGCGTTTGCTCATTACCGTTGGTAAAATCCTCTCTGTCTTTCAATTAGCGTGTCGCTCAATTGATTGTCAGATAGCTTTGCTTTAAACGAAACATTTATCATATGAGAGGAGATAAAAGAATGCCTAGAGAATTTACCCTAGATAAAACTCGTAACATCGGGATCATGGCTCATATTGATGCTGGTAAAACAACAACAACAGAGCGTATCCTTTATTATACTGGTAAAATTCACAAAATTGGAGAAACTCATGATGGAGCTTCTCAAATGGACTGGATGGAACAAGAGCAAGAACGTGGTATCACTATTACGTCTGCTGCAACAACGGCATCTTGGAAAGGTCACCGCGTTAACATTATCGATACACCTGGTCACGTGGATTTCACTGTTGAAGTTGAACGTTCGCTACGTGTATTAGATGGTGCGGTTACCGTTTTAGATGCTCAATCAGGTGTTGAGCCTCAAACTGAAACTGTATGGCGTCAAGCGACAACATATGGTGTTCCCCGTATTGTTTTCATTAACAAAATGGATAAAATTGGTGCAGATTTCTTGTACTCAACTGGAACATTACATGATCGTTTACAAGCTAACGCTCACCCAGTTCAATTGCCGATTGGTGCTGAAGATACTTTCACTGGAATTATCGACTTAATTACAATGAAAGCTGAAATCTACACAAACGACGAAGGAACTGATATTCGTGAGGAAGAAATTCCAGAAGAATACCGTGAGTTAGCTGAAGAATGGCGTGAAAAATTAGTAGAAGCTGTTGCTGAAACTGATGAAATCTTAACTGAAAAATACTTAGAGGGCGAAGAAATCTCTAACGAAGAGTTGAACGCGGCTATCCGTCGTGCAACACTTGCTGTTGAGTTCTACCCAGTATTCTGTGGTTCTGCTTTCAAAAATAAAGGAGTTCAACTAATGCTTGATGGGGTTATCTCATACCTACCATCACCAACAGAAGTTCCTCCTATTACAGGTATCGATCCAGATACTGAAGAAGAAGTGGTTCGTGAGTCTTCTGACGATGCACCATTTTCTGCTTTAGCCTTTAAAGTAATGACTGACCCATTCGTAGGTCGTCTAACTTTCTTCCGTGTTTACTCAGGTATTTTACAATCTGGTTCATACGTGAAGAACTCTTCTAAAGGTAAACGCGAACGTGTTGGTCGTATCTTACAGATGCATGCCAACTCTCGTGAAGAAATTTCTGAAGTGTACGCTGGGGACATCGCTGCTGCCGTTGGATTGAAAGATACAACAACAGGCGACACTCTATGTGACGAAAAGAATCAAGTTATTCTTGAGTCTATGGAATTCCCAGAACCCGTTATCGAAGTTGCGATTGAGCCAAAATCAAAAGCTGACCAAGATAAAATGGGAACTGCCTTACAAAAATTATCAGAAGAAGATCCAACTTTCCATGCATCAACTAACCCTGAAACAGGTGAAACAATCATCGCTGGTATGGGAGAACTTCATTTAGACGTTCTTGTAGACCGTATGCGTCGTGAGTTTAAAGTTGAAGCCAACGTTGGTGCGCCACAAGTTTCATACCGTGAAACATTCCGTGCGCCAGTTACTGTTGCCGAAGGTAAGTTTGTTCGTCAGTCTGGTGGTAAAGGTCAGTTTGGACACGTTTGGATTGAATTTACACCTAATGAAGAAGGTGGCGGTTTCGCCTTTGAAAATGCAATTGTCGGTGGGGTTGTTCCTCGTGAATACATTCCTGCAGTTGAAGCTGGTTTAAGAGCCTCAATGGACAATGGTGTACTTGCTGGATACCCATTAGTGGATATCAAAGCAAAACTATTTGACGGATCTTACCATGATGTTGACTCGAATGAGACAGCCTTCCGTGTTGCCGCTTCTATGGCATTACGTGCTGCTTCTAAGAAAGCTCAACCAGCTATTTTAGAGCCAATCATGGCAATTGAAGTGATTGTTCCAGAAGATTACTTAGGTGATATCATGGGACACGTAACGGCTCGTCGTGGCCGCGTTGAAGGAATGGAAGCTCGTGGGAACTCTCAAGTAGTTCGTGCAATGGTTCCACTTGCTGAAATGTTTGGTTATGCGACAACCTTACGTTCTGCGACTCAAGGTCGTGGTATCTTCACAATGACATTTGATCATTACGAAGATGTACCGAAATCAATTCAAGAAGAAATCATCAAGAAAAACGGTGGTTCTGCAGACTAGTAGTTTATACTGTCTTTTCTGCTAGGAATCATGTAAAATGACTGTGAAGATGGTGGCTCTGAGCGATCGCTTACGACCATCTCGAAAATAAAACTAAAAAACATTTAGGAGGATTTATTTAAAATGGGTAAAGAAAAATTTGACCGTTCTAAACCACACGTTAACGTTGGTACTATTGGACACGTTGACCATGGTAAAACAACTTTGTCAGCTGCTATTGCAACTGTATTATCTAAAAAAGGCTTCGGTGAAGCTCAAAACTACGCGGACATCGATAACGCGCCAGAAGAAAAAGAACGTGGTATCACAATCTCTACTTCTCATATCGAATATGAAACAGCTAACCGTCACTACGCTCACGTAGATTGCCCGGGCCATGCGGATTACGTTAAAAACATGATCACTGGTGCTGCACAAATGGATGGAGCTATCTTAGTAGTATCTGCTGCTGATGGTCCAATGCCACAAACTCGCGAGCACATTCTTTTGTCTCGTAACGTTGGTGTTCCATACATCGTTGTATTCTTAAACAAAATGGATATGGTTGATGATGAAGAATTATTAGAACTAGTTGAAATGGAAGTTCGCGATCTATTAAGCGACTACGATTTCCCTGGTGACGATACTCCAATCATCGCTGGTTCAGCTCTTAAAGCCCTAGAAGGCGAAGAAATGTACGAAGAAAAAATCATGGAATTGATGGAAGCTGTGGATACTTATATCCCAACTCCTGAACGTGACCATGACAAACCATTCATGATGCCAGTTGAGGATGTATTCTCTATTACTGGACGTGGTACTGTTGCAACAGGCCGTGTTGAACGTGGAACTATCAAAGTCGGTGATGAAATCGAAGTTGTTGGTATCAAAGAAGACACAAGCAAAACAACAGTTACTGGTGTTGAAATGTTCCGTAAATTATTAGATTACGCTGAAGCTGGCGATAACATTGGTGCGTTACTTCGTGGGGTTGCTCGTGAAGATATCGAACGTGGCCAAGTATTAGCTGCTCCAGGAACAATCACGCCTCATACTAACTTCACAGCTGAAGTTTACGTATTAAGCAAAGAAGAAGGCGGACGTCACACTCCTTTCTTCGGTAACTACCGTCCTCAGTTCTACTTCCGTACAACTGACGTAACTGGTGTTATCAACTTACCAGAAGGCACTGAAATGGTAATGCCTGGTGATAACGTTGCAATCGACGTTGAACTAATCCACCCAATCGCGATCGAAGCGGGAACTCGTTTCTCTATTCGTGAAGGCGGACGTACTGTTGGTTCAGGCGTTGTTTCTGAAATCACTAAATAATTCTAACGAATGTTTAAAAGCTGGGAGCCTGCTCCTGGCTTTTTTTCTCTGCAATAAACAGGCCAGTTTTATAACAATTAAATAACGAATTTATCAAATAAACCCCTAGGAAATACAGTTTAATCAACCTTTATTAAAAGACAAAAAAATCACAATATTCCGGATTTATTCAGAAAAATGTTGAGTTACAGCCAATCTTCATGTAAACTGAGATGTGGAGCAATAATTTCAGAAAAAGTGAGGGAACATTGTGCGAGGAGTAAATAAATATATCGTTGTTCTTCTGTCGGCAATTTTTGCTATGGGGGCAATTGTCATTGGGATGAAATATTCGTCTTCTAAAATTCCTAAAGATACAACAGCAACCAGCAGTGTCGCGGAAAAACCAACTAGTTTATCTGTTAATGATTTATTTTTGGATCAAAACCACGTGTTTTTAGGGGAAGACATCACGGATTCGTATATTGATAAAGTTAAAGAAACAATGGATCAAGGGAATCAAGAGGACTTAGGGCTCTTAAACAGTGCCATTCAAAAATGGAACATTCAAAAAGCGCTAAACCAGCTATTCACAACACCAGCCCTTGTTGGGAGTCGGGTGACGGATAATCCAACTATGGCAGAAGGCGTCACAGAAGCTGATAAACAACAAGTCATCGCCAGTGTTGCCAGCAGCGGTCTAACCGATGAGTTTGCCACAACCGTGAAAAACATCTTAGGTACTACAAGTTCATCAGGTTCCGTTGAAACAGGTGGCAGCGCCGTTGCTAAAGAACGTTTAAGCCTTTTGGTAATTGACGGAGCAGTCACATCAGACTTTACCTTGGAAAGTTACAACAATGCCCGGGATGCTATCGCAGCATTGCCAATGGGTGAAGAGCGCACAGAACTAGCAGCACAGTTAAAGCTAGTTGAAAATGCCATGGATCAAATGGGTGTCCAGTATACCCCCTTACCGGCTTATTAATCACTCTTTCTTCTATAGTATAGAGAAGAAAAAGCCAATAAAAGCTCATTAGGAAAATTAATTTGAAAAGACTATGAAAAAAGCTTGCTTTCAAGCTTTTTTTTTTGTATACTATTAGAGGTGCTGTCTCTATAAGTGAAATAGTACGAGTGGGGGCTAAGTAGAACCCCTGCGGCTGAGAAACGAGAGGTTGTGACACGCCCCGGAGCGTTGCCATGAGGGTCGTGTTTGATATTTTCGTGGAGCTATGTCTACTTTTTAAAATAGGCGAAGGAGGGAACAAGATGGCAAAACAAAAAATTCGTATCCGTTTAAAAGCGTACGAACACCGTATTTTAGATCAATCAGCGGAGAAAATCGTTGAAACAGCAAAGAGAACTGGAGCTAGTGTATCAGGTCCAATTCCATTGCCAACAGATCGCTCAGTGTACACGGTAATCCGTGCAACACACAAATACAAAGATTCGCGCGAACAATTCGAAATGCGAACTCACAAACGTCTGATTGACATTGTGAATCCAACACCAAAAACAGTTGACGCTTTAATGAAGCTAGACTTACCAAGTGGTGTCAATATCGAAATCAAGTTATAAAAAATTAAGAGGATGGAGGTGTACTCATGACCAAAGGAATCTTAGGTAAAAAAGTAGGAATGACACAGATTTTCACGGACAATGGTGAGTTAATCCCAGTAACAGTTATCGAAGCTACGCCGAACGTTGTATTACAAGTTAAAACAATGGAAACGGATGGTTACGAATCAATTCAATTGGGTTACCAAGACAAACGTGAGATTTTGGCGAACAAACCTGCGAAAGGTCATGTTGCAAAAGCTAACACGACTCCTAAGCGCTTCATTAAAGAGTTTAAGGATGTTGTGCTAGGAGATTATGAAGTAGGACAAGAAGTTAAGGTGGATACTTTCCAAGCAGGAGACATCATTAACGTTACAGGAATTACGAAGGGTAAAGGTTATCAAGGCGTTATCAAACGTCATGGTCAATCTCGCGGACCGATGTCACATGGTTCTCGTTACCACCGTCGTCCTGGGTCAATGGGTCCAGTCGATCCGAATAGAGTATTTAAGAACAAAAAATTAGCTGGTCAAATGGGTGGCGATCGCGTGACGATTCAAAATCTTGAAGTAGTCCGTGTCGACCTTGAGAAAAATGTTATCTTAATTAAAGGTAATGTACCAGGTTCTAAGAAATCATTAGTTCAAATCAAGTCAGCTAAAGTGACTAAATAATCGTTTAAGAAGGGAGGAACTAAGGAATGCCAACTGTAGCATTATTTAAACAAGATGGTACGAAAACAGGCGAAGTTGAATTAAACGACGCAATTTTCGGTATCGAACCAAACGAAAGTGTTGTCTTTGATGCAATTATCATGCAACGTGCGTCATTAAGACAAGGAACACATGCGGTTAAGAACCGTAGCGCTGTCCGAGGCGGTGGCCGTAAACCTTGGCGTCAAAAAGGAACAGGTCGTGCCCGTCAAGGCTCAATCCGTTCACCACAATGGCGTGGCGGTGGCGTAGTCTTCGGACCAACACCACGTTCATACAGCTACAAACTTCCTAAAAAAGTTCGTCGTTTAGCAATCAAATCTGTCTTATCAGAAAAAGTTGCAGAAAATAATTTGGTTGTTGTCGATGCATTGAGTTTTGATGCACCAAAAACTAAAGACTTTAAAGAAGTTTTAAGCAAATTAGATGTAACGACTAAAGTATTAGTCGTGTTAGAAAATGGAAATGATTTTGCAGCTTTATCAGCTCGCAACTTGCCTAATGTCTCTGTGATTGAAGCAGACCATGTAAGTGTGCTTGATGTAGTAAGTAACACTAAAATGTTAATTACACAAGCTGCTCTTACTCAAGTAGAGGAGGTGTTTGCATAATGAGTTTACTAGACATCATCAAACGCCCAGTAATTACTGAAGCGTCAATGTTGGCCATGGACGAGAAGAAATACACGTTCGACGTACAACTTGGTGCTAACAAAACTTTGGTGAAACAAGCTGTTGAAGCGGCTTTTGACGGCGTTAAAGTCAAAAACGTCAACATCATGAACGTTAAACCAAAACTTAAGCGCATGGGTAAATATGCCGGATATACAAGAAAACGTCGTAAAGCAATCGTGACGTTAACGCAAGATTCTAAAGAAATCCAATTGTTTGACGCTGAGTAAATCCAGCACTGAACACTAATATTTTTAAGTAGGAGGGAACACAGACGTGGCAATTAAAAAGTATAAACCAACCACGAACGGACGTCGTAATATGACAGGTTCTGATTTCGCTGAAATCACAACTTCTACACCGGAAAAAACGTTACTAGAGCCATCTAAAAATAATGCTGGACGTAACAATAACGGTCGTATCACGGTTCGTCATCAAGGTGGCGGTCATAAACGTCAATACCGCGTAATTGACTTTAAACGTAACAAAGACAACGTTGAAGCTGTTGTAAAAACAATTGAGTATGATCCGAACAGATCTGCGAATATTGCGTTATTACACTACACAGACGGTGTTAAAACATACATCCTAGCTCCTAAAGGACTAGAAGTTGGAATGAGACTTGTTTCTGGCGAAGAAGTGGATATCAAAATTGGTAATGCATTACCGTTATCAAATATCCCAGTCGGTACAGTCGTTCATAACATCGAAATGAAACCTGGTAAAGGTGGACAATTAATCCGTTCTGCTGGAACAAAAGCACAAGTGCTTGGTAAAGAAGGCAAATACGTATTGGTTCGCTTGAACTCAGGCGAAGTTCGTATGATTCTTGCTACTTGCCGTGCAACAATCGGTTTAGTTGGTAACGAACAACACGAATTAATCAACATCGGTAAAGCCGGACGTAGCCGTTGGATGCGTAAACGCCCAACTGTCCGTGGTTCTGTAATGAACCCGAACGATCACCCACACGGTGGTGGTGAAGGTAAAGCGCCAATCGGTAAACCATCTCCAGTTACACCTTGGGGTAAACCGACACTTGGTTACAAAACTCGTAGCAAACGCGCTAAGTCAGATAAATTTATTGTACGTCGTCGCAAGACTAAATAACAGTATGTCAAAAATGTTTGGCATACCGAAGACAATAAAGCACTCATGGCCATCTAGCCATACAATTTGAGAGGAGGTTCACCATGGGTCGTAGTTTGAAGAAAGGACCTTTTGTTGATGACCATCTATTTAAAAAAGTAGAGGCTCAAAAGGATCTTGAAAAGAAAAAAGTAATCAAAACTTGGTCACGTCGCTCAACAATTTTCCCTACATTCGTAGGTTACACAATTGCTGTATATGATGGACGCAAGCACGTACCTGTCTATATTCAAGAAGACATGGTAGGACACAAATTAGGTGAATTTGCACCAACTAGAACATATCGTGGACACACTGCCGACGATAAAAAAACAAAACGCTAATTATTGAGGGGAGGAATTGCAAATGTCAGAACAAATTACTTCAGCAAGAGCAACTGCAAACACAGTTCGTACTTCACCTCGTAAAACGCGTCTAGTTATTGATTTAGTTAGAGGGAAAAGCGTAGCGGAAGCTATTTCGATTTTGAAATTTACGCCAAATAAGGCGGCTGGAATCATCGAGAAAGTCTTGATGTCAGCTGTTGCAAATGCAGAAAACAACTATGATTTAGATGTTGAAAATTTGGTCGTATCTGAAGCATTTGTTAACGAAGGACCAACGATGAAACGTTTCCGTCCTCGTGCGAAAGGCTCAGCATCACCAATCAACAAACGTACAAGTCATATTACAGTAGTAGTAACAGAGAAGTAAGAAGGAGGGACAATCAGTGGGTCAAAAAATACATCCAATTGGGTTACGTGTAGGCATTATCCGCGACTGGGAAGCTAAATGGTATGCTGAAAAAGAGTATGCTGAATACTTACACGAAGATTTAAAAATTCGTAAGTTCATCTCTTCAAGACTTGCCGATGCTGCTGTGTCAACTGTTGAGATCGAACGCGCGGCAAAACGCGTGAACGTTTCACTTCACACAGCTAAACCAGGAATGGTTATTGGTAAAGGCGGATCTGAAGTTGAGAACTTGAGAAAGTCACTAGTTAAATTAACTGGTAAAAAACCAAATGAAATTCACATCAACATCGTGGAAATCAAAAAACCAGATTTAGATGCTAAATTAGTAGCAGAAGGAATTGCACGCCAACTTGAAAGTCGTGTAGCATTCCGTCGTGCTCAAAAACAAGCAATTCAACGTACGATGAGATCAGGCGCTCAAGGAATTAAAACGCAAGTCTCTGGACGTTTGAACGGAGCGGACATTGCTCGTTCTGAAGGTTATTCAGAAGGAACTGTGCCACTTCATACATTGCGTGCCGATATCGACTACGCATGGGAAGAAGCAGATACAACATACGGAAAACTAGGAGTTAAAGTGTGGATCTATCGCGGAGAAATTCTTCCAGGTAAAAAAAACACTGAGAAAGGAGGGAAATAATCATGTTAGTACCTAAACGTGTGAAATACCGTCGCGAATTTAGAGGTAAAATGCGTGGTGAAGCTAAAGGTGGTAAAGAAGTATCATTTGGTGAGTACGGTTTACAAGCTGTTGAATCAAAATGGATCACTAACCGCCAGATTGAAGCTGCTCGTATCGCAATGACTCGTTATATGAAACGTGGCGGTAAAGTTTGGATTAAAATTTTCCCTCATAAATCTTATACATCAAAAGCCATCGGCGTTCGTATGGGTAAAGGTAAAGGAGCTCCTGAAGGATGGGTTGCACCAGTAAAACGTGGTAAGATCATGTTTGAAATCGCAGGCGTCTCTGAAGAAGTTGCTCGTGAAGCATTAAGACTTGCTTCTCACAAATTACCTGTTAAAACAAAGATTGTAAAACGTGAGGAAATGGGTGGTGAATCGAATGAAGGTTAAAGACATCAAAGCGTTAACCACTGCTGAACTTATTGAAAAAGAGAAGGAATACAAAGAAGAATTATTCAACTTACGATTCCAACTAGCTACAGGTCAATTAGAAAACACTGCGCGCATTCCAGAAGTGCGTAAATCGATTGCACGCATTAAAACAGTGTTGCGTGAACAAACAAAGTAACATTGGAAGGAGGCCATTAAGCGAATGACTCAAGAATTAGAAAGAAATCAACGTAAAGTTTACCAAGGACGTGTACTTTCAGACAAGATGGATAAAACTATCGTCGTTGTTGTTGAAACTCGTAATGCCCATAAGAAATACGGTAAACGTGTAAAGTATTCTAAAAAATACTACGCGCATGATGAAAACAATGTTGCCAAAATTGGAGACATCGTTAAAATTATGGAAACTCGTCCATTATCCGCTACAAAACGTTTCCGTTTATTAGAGGTCGTTGAAGAAGCAGTAATTATCTAAGCGAGATTTTCCTATATAGATTGAAGCTTAAAATCTGAAAGGAGGATACTATAGTGATCCAAACAGAGAGTCGTTTAAGAGTAGCCGATAACTCAGGTGCTCGTGAAGTACTAACTATTAAAGTGTTAGGCGGATCTGGACGTAAAACAGCCAATATTGGTGATGTTATCGTATGTACGGTTAAACAAGCAACGCCAGGTGGAGTTGTTAAAAAAGGTGAAATCGTCAAAGCCGTAATCGTTAGAACAAAAACTGGAGCTCGTCGTGCAGACGGTTCTTATATTAAATTCGATGAAAATGCATGTGTGATTATCCGTGACGACAAGAGTCCTCGTGGAACACGTATTTTCGGACCAGTCGCTCGTGAATTACGTGATAGCAATTTCATGAAAATCATTTCACTAGCACCAGAAGTCTTATAATCAATTCTTGTCAAAAGGAGGTGCGAAACAATATGTTTGTTAAAAAAGGCGATAAAGTTAAAATTATCACTGGAAAAGACAAAAACAAAGAAGGCGTAGTTTTAACTGCGTTCCCAAAAGCTGATCGTGTCATCGTTGAAGGTGCTAACATGATCAAAAAGCATCAAAAACCTAGTGCTGGCGCTCCCCAAGGAGGCATCGTCGAAACAGAAGCATCTATTCATGTCTCTAACGTGATGGTCATTGACCCATCAAACGGAGAACCAACAAGAGTAGGTTATAAAGAAGTTGACGGTAAAAAAGTGCGTGTTTCTAAAAAAACAGGTGAAGTATTAGATAAGTAGTAAAGAACGGAAGGAGGGACCGACAGAATGAACCGCCTGAAAGAAAAATATACGAAAGAAATTACTCCAGCGTTAATGGAGAAATTCAATTACACATCAATCATGCAAACACCAAAAGTTGATAAGATCGTTATTAACATGGGTGTAGGTGAAGCAACAACAAATGCTAAAAACTTAGACAAAGCCGTTGAGGAATTAACGTTGATCTCAGGTCAAAAACCGATCATCACAAAAGCTAGAAAATCTATCGCTGGTTTCCGTCTACGTGAAGGTATGCCAATTGGCTGTAAAGTAACTTTACGTGGCGAAAGAATGTACGAATTCTTAGACAAACTAGTATCAGTTTCTCTACCTCGAGTACGTGACTTCCATGGTGTCAGCAACAAATCATTCGATGGTCGTGGTAACTTTACTTTAGGGGTAAAAGAGCAATTGATCTTCCCAGAAGTAGACTACGATTTAGTTGATAAAGTACGTGGTATGGATATCGTCATCGTTACAACTGCTAACACAGACGAAGAATCCCGTGAATTATTAACACAACTTGGAATGCCATTCCAAAAATAATAAAAGGAGGCGAACTACTTGGCTAAAAAATCAATGATTGCTAAAAACAAACGTCCTGCTAAATTCTCAACACAAGAGTACACACGTTGTGAACGTTGTGGTCGTCCACATTCAGTTTATCGTAAATTTAAACTTTGCCGTATTTGCTTCCGCGAACTTGCCTATAAAGGACAAATTCCCGGCGTGAAGAAAGCTAGCTGGTAACAAAAAACCCGCATAAAGGAGGTAAATAGTTCAATGGTCATGACAGATCCAATCGCAGACTTCCTAACTCGCGTACGTAACGCGAACATGGTTAAACATGATATGTTAGAAGTACCTGCTTCAAAAATTAAACATGATATCGCTGAAATCTTGAAACGTGAAGGTTTCATTCGTGATGTTGAATATATTGAAGATGACAAACAAGGCATCATTCGTGTGTTCTTGAAATATGGTCGTAATGAAGAGCGTGTAATCACGAACTTAAAACGTATTTCTAAACCAGGCCTACGTGCTTACGTTAAAGCTGATGACGTTCCTAAAGTCTTAAACGGACTAGGAATTGCTATCATCTCAACTTCTGAAGGTGTTATCACTGATAAAGAAGCAAGAGAACGTAACATCGGTGGCGAAGTTATCGCATACGTGTGGTAATCGAAACTAACTAGAAGGAGGTGTCTTGAGTGAGCCGTATTGGTAATAAAGTAGTCGTAATTCCTGAAGGTGTGACTGTCACACAAAATGGAAACGACGTAACAGTTAAAGGACCTAAAGGTGAATTAACTCGTACTTTCGTTGACGTTATTACAATGAATATCGAAGGTAATGAAGTGACATTTACACGTCCAAATGACAATAAAGAAAATCGCGCACTGCATGGAACGATGCGTGCCAACTTTAATAACATGGTTGTTGGTGTAAGCGAAGGATTTGAAAAAGTTCTTGAACTTATCGGGGTTGGGTACCGTGCACAATTACAAGGATCAAAACTTGTACTTGCTGTTGGGTATTCTCATCCAGTCGAATTTGAAGCGCCAGCTGGCGTAACAATCGAAGTACCAGCAAACACAAAAGTTATCGTTAAGGGTGCTAACAAAGAACACGTTGGCGAATTAGCAGCTAACATTCGCGGAGTACGTCCTCCAGAGCCATATAAAGGCAAAGGAATTCGCTATGAAGGCGAACACGTACGTCGTAAAGAAGGTAAAACTGGTAAATAGTAACCTTAGAATAGTGAGTGAAAGATTGTTTAACAATCTTTCAGGCCTTATTCATAACGTTAACAGTTACCAAGCTACGTCATGTAGCTAAAAAGTCTGCCTAGCAGCAAACCAAATATAAAAGAGGTGACAATTGTGATTACAAAACCAGATAAAAACAAAACACGCCAAAAGAGACACGGTCGTGTACGCGCAAAAATCTCTGGTACTGCAGAGTGCCCACGCTTGAACGTGTTTCGTTCTAACAAAAACATCTACGCTCAATTAATTGACGACGTAGCGGGTGTGACGCTAGCAAGTGCCTCTACCTTAGATAAAGAAATTTCAGGTGGAACAAAAACCGAAACAGCAGTTGCCGTTGGCGCATTAATCGCTAAAAACGGAACAGCTAAAGGTATCAAAGAAGTAGTTTTTGACCGTGGTGGTTATCTTTACCATGGCCGTGTTGCAGCACTAGCTGAAGCAGCACGCGAAAACGGACTAGAATTTTAGGAGAAGGAGGAACACCATTCATGGTTTATATTGATCCAAAAGGTTTGGAATTAGAAGACCGCGTTGTTGCGATTAACCGTGTTACAAAAGTTGTAAAAGGTGGACGTCGTCTACGTTTTGCCGCGATTGTTGTGGTTGGCGATAGAAATGGTCATGTTGGATTTGGAACTGGTAAAGCACAAGAAGTACCAGAAGCAATCCGCAAAGCAATTGAAGATGCTAAGAAAAACTTAATCGAAGTGCCGATGGTTGGTTCGACAATCCCTCACGAAGTATTGGGTGTCTACAGTGGTGGACGTACTCTGATGAAACCTGCATTAGCCGGTTCTGGAGTAGCCGCTGGTGGTCCAGTTCGTGCCGTATTGGAATTAGCTGGTGTCGCTGATATTACAAGTAAATCTTTGGGTTCTAATACACCAATCAACGTGATTCGCGCAACAGTTGAAGGCTTATCTCGCCTAAAACGTGTTGAAGAAGTAGCTGAATTACGCGGAAAAACTGTAGAAGAAATCACAGGATAAGGAGGACAAACATAATGGCTGAATTAAAAGTAACATTAAGAAAAAGTCTTATCGGACGTCCTCAAAACCAAAAAGATACAGTGAAAGCTTTAGGCTTAGGTAAGATCAACAGTTCTGTTGTGAAAACTGATAATGTTGCCATCAAAGGCATGATTAACACTGTCTCACATTTAGTGGACGTTGAAGAAGTTTAGTTTTAAAAAGGAATCAGAATTACTAAAAGAGGAGGTGCCAAGTAAATGAAACTTCATGAGTTACAACCTTCAGAAGGTTCAAGACACGTACGCAATCGCGTTGGTCGCGGAACTTCATCTGGTAATGGTAAAACAGCTGGCCGTGGCCAAAAAGGACAAAAATCTCGTTCAGGTGGTGGCGTACGCTTAGGCTTTGAAGGTGGACAAACTCCACTATTCATGCGCTTACCAAAACGTGGATTTACAAATATCAACCGCAAGGAATACGCAGTCGTAAACCTTGAAGTCCTTAATAAATTTGAGGATGGTACAGAAGTAACACCAGCCTTGCTTGTTGAATCTGGAATTATCAAAGATGAAAAAGCGGGAATCAAAGTGTTAGCTAACGGTGAATTGACGAAAAAATTATCAGTGAAAGCTGCTAAATTTTCTAAATCAGCACAAACAGCTATCGAAAACGCTGGTGGTTCAATCGAGGTGATTTAATGTTTAAACTATTGAAAGATGGATTTAAGGTTAAGGATATCCGCAATAAAATATTCTTTACATTATTTATCTTGCTAGCTTTCCGCGTTGGAGCGCATATTACGGTTCCCGGCGTTGATGCTAGAGCATTAGCTCAACTAAGCGATAATCCATTGTTTAACATGTTGAATACCGTTAGTGGTAGTGCCATGGAAAACTTCTCATTGTTCGCAATGGGTGTTTCCCCATATATTACCTCATCAATCGTCATTCAATTGTTGCAAATGGATATTGTGCCAAAGTTCGTTGAATGGTCGAAACAAGGTGAAGTTGGTCGTCGTAAGCTAAATCAAGCCACTCGTTACTTGACGTTAATCTTAGGATTTGTTCAGTCAATGGCGATTACCGCAGGATTTAACCGATTTGCAGGATCAGGATTTGATTTTGTTAAAAAGGCAGACGCCTCAACGTTTATCACAATCGGCATTATTTTAACAGCCGGTACAATGTTCGTGACGTGGATGGGTGAACAAATCAGCGAAAAAGGAATTGGTAATGGGGTCTCAATGATTATCTTTGCGGGGATTATTTCTCGTTTACCTAGTGGTATTAAAGAAATCATCGAAGATCGTTTTATCAACATTGATCCGAGTGACCTTTGGAAGTCTGTCGTGTTTGTCGTGATTTTATTGATCGCAATTCTAGCAATTGTGACCTTTATTACCTACTTCAACCAAGCAGAAAGAAAAATTACGATTCAATATACGAAGCGAGTTGCCGGAGCACCACAAAGTAGTTATTTACCCTTAAAAGTAAATGCTGCTGGGGTTATTCCAGTTATCTTTGCCAGTTCATTGATATCAACACCGAATGCCTTTATGCAGATGTTTGCGACAACCAAAGCAGATGCAACATGGTTTAAAGTACTATCTCAACTCTTTGACTATTCCACTCTTCCAGGGGGAATATTCTATACGGTGCTAATCGTTGCCTTTACATTCTTTTATGCGTTTGTCCAAGTTAATCCTGAAAAAGTTGCGGAAAACTTGCAAAAGCAAGGCAGCTATATCCCAAGTGTTCGTCCGGGTAAAGGAACAGAAGATTATATCTCTGCTCTCTTATTACGTTTGAGCGTAGCTGGATCTATCTTCCTAGCTTTAGTCGCAATTTTACCAATCATCGCACAAAACATCTGGAACCTACCTTCATCAATCGGTTTAGGTGGTACAAGTTTGTTGATCGCGATAGGGGTAGCTTTAGAAACCACAAAACAATTAGAAGGTCTAATGATGAAACGCCAGTATACCGGCTTTATTGTTAAGTAAGACGCAGGTGTTGAGGATTTTCCTCAGCACTAGCTCGAACTTTACTGATCTATAGGAGGAATAAAGATGAATCTCATAATAATGGGGCTACCTGGAGCAGGTAAAGGGACTCAAGCAGAACGCATCATTGATGCCTACGGTATTCCACATATTTCCACTGGAGATATGTTCCGTGATGCCATGAAGAACGAAACTGCCTTAGGTCTTGAAGCAAAATCCTATATTGATAAGGGAGCACTTGTTCCTGATGATGTCACAAATGGTATCGTGAAAGATCGTTTAGCAGAAGCCGACACAGCGTCAGGTTTTCTCTTAGATGGTTTCCCACGTACGATTGAACAAACACAAGCATTAGAAGAAATTCTAACAAGCTTGGGCAAAAAAATTGATGCCGTAATTAATATACATGTAGAAGAAGACGTTTTGATTGAACGTCTAGCTGGTCGTTTTATTTGCCGGACATGTGGGGCAACCTATCATAAGGTCAATAATCAACCAAAAGTGGAAGGCACATGTGATCGTTGTGGCGGACATGAGTTCTACCAACGTGAAGATGATAAACCTGAAACGGTTAAAAATCGCTTAGCTGTCAACATTGAGGGCAGTGCACCGATTCTAGACTTTTATGAAAAAGCCAATCTTTTACACACAATCGATGGAAATCGCCAAATTGATACTGTCTTTACTGATGTTAAGAAGATCATTGACAGTATTTAGAGAATCTAAGCCAAAAGTAGCCGTTATTCTTGTGGATTTGTTTTTGCCTTGGCAATCAAGAGGTTGTGTGATAAATTAACTCAACGAACTTTATATTATGAGAATAATATGCTATAATCAGTAAGTTGAGGTGTTTTTTGGTGGTGTCAGGTCGACCCGCCGATTTTTTATCGTGTGAAAATGCGAAACAAGTATAAGGAGGTACTATGTATGGCGAAAGAAGATGTGATTGAAATTGAAGGTACAGTCGTCGAAACTTTGCCGAATGCAATGTTTAAAGTCGAACTTGAGAACGGACATGAGATTTTAGCGCACGTTTCTGGAAAAATCAGAATGCACTATATTCGTATCCTTCCAGGAGATAAAGTGACTGTTGAATTGTCACCGTATGATTTAACAAGAGGTCGCATTACTTATCGCTTTAAATAATTGTACTCCGTAAAATTCAAGGAGGTATAATCATGAAAGTAAGACCATCAGTAAAACCAATTTGCGAAAAATGTAAAGTAATTCGTCGTAAGGGACGCGTTATGGTTATTTGCGAAAATCCAAAACATAAACAACGTCAAGGATAATTAGGAGGTGTAGCATAAATGGCTCGTATTGCAGGAGTAGATATCCCTCGTGACAAGCGTGTAGTAATCTCATTAACATATATTTATGGAATGGGCAAAACAACTGCACAAAAAGTCTTAGCGAATGCTGGAGTATCTGAGGAAATTCGTGTACGTGAATTAACGAATGATCAATTAGATAAAATCCGTGCAGAAGTGGATAAATTAAAAGTTGAAGGCGATCTTCGTCGTGAAACAAACTTAAACATCAAACGTTTGATGGAAATCGGTTCATACCGTGGAATTCGTCATCGTCGTGGTTTACCAACTCGTGGTCAAAACACGAAAAACAATGCGCGTACGCGTAAGGGTCCAGCCCGCGCAATCGCAGGTAAGAAAAAATAATTTTAATTAAAGTGAAGGAGGTTAGAACTTCATGGTAGCAAAGAAAGTTAGCAGAAAACGCCGTGTGAAAAAGAATATTGAGACTGGTATTGCACATATCCACTCAACATTTAATAATACAATTATCATGATTACAGATGTTCATGGCAATGCTATTGCTTGGTCATCTGCCGGAGCGTTAGGCTTTAAAGGCTCTAAAAAATCAACGCCTTTTGCGGCTCAAATGGCAGCAGAAGCAGCAACTAAAGTTGCGATGGAACACGGTTTAAAAACTGTTGATGTAACAGTAAAAGGCCCTGGTTCAGGTCGTGAAGCAGCAATTCGTTCATTACAAGCAACAGGATTAGAAGTGTCAGCAATTCGTGACGTCACTCCAGTTCCGCATAATGGATGCCGCCCTCCAAAACGCCGTCGTGTTTAATGAGCGTCTTTCATTTTGAGTGTGAACTTAAGAACGTCATTGAGCAAGACACTTTTCGTTTTGAAAGGGGTATAGATAAGAATGATTGAATTTGAAAAACCAAGAATCACCAAAATTGATGAAGACAGAGATTATGGTAAGTTCGTCATCGAACCTCTCGAAAGAGGTTACGGAACGACTTTAGGTAACTCACTACGTCGTATTTTATTATCTTCTTTACCAGGAGCGGCTATTACTAATCTACAGATTGATAGTGTGCTACACGAATTCTCAACGATTAAAGGCGTGCGAGAAGACGTGACGCAGATTGTCTTAAACATCAAAGGATTGGCATTAAAGCTTTACACTGAAGAAGAAAAATCCCTTGAAATTGATGTGACTGGTCCAGCGACTGTTACGGCAGGCGATATTATTACGGACAGTGACGTCGAAATCTTAAACAAAGATCTACACATTTGTAGCGTTGCTGAAGGCGCCACTTTCCGTGCTCGTTTAATGGTTAAACCAGGACGGGGATACGTCCAAGCAGACGAAAACAAAAAAGAAGATATGCCAATTGGCGTATTGCCTGTTGATTCTATTTACACACCAGTTCGTCGTGTCAACTACCAAGTAGAAAACACACGTGTTGGTCGTCGTGATGACTTCGACAAATTGACATTAGAAGTTTGGACAGATGGTTCCATCATGCCACAAGAAGCGATCAGCTTAGCGGCAAAAATCATGACTGAGCATCTTGATATCTTTGTAAACCTAACAGATGAAGCGAAAAATGCTGAAATCATGGTTGAAAAAGAAGAAACTCAGAAAGAAAAAATGTTGGAAATGACTATCGAAGAGTTAGACTTGTCTGTACGTTCATACAACTGTCTGAAACGTGCCGGTATTAATACCGTTCAAGAGTTAACCGATAAATCTGAACCAGAAATGATCAAAGTACGTAACTTAGGACGTAAATCATTAGAGGAAGTCAAAAACAAACTCGATGATCTAGGCTTAGGCTTACGACAAGACGATTAATACTTTCGTATGAAGGGCCACTATCCTTGGAAGCCTAGCGACCATAGATTAGCGGATACCGGACCTATGAGTTAAAGGAGGAAAACTAAGTGAGCTATCGTAAATTAGGACGCACTAGCAGTCAACGTAAAGCGATGTTGCGCGACTTAACGACAGATCTAATCATTAACGAGAAAATCGTTACAACTGAAGCACGTGCGAAAGAAGTACGTTCAACAGCTGAAAAAATGATTACTTTAGGTAAACGTGGCGATCTTCATGCTCGTCGTCAAGCAGCTTCATTCGTAAGAAATGAAATTGCCGATGTACGTGAAGAAAACGAAGAGATTGTAGTAGAAACTGCATTACAAAAATTATTCAGTGATATTGCACCTCGTTACACAGAACGCCAAGGTGGTTATACTCGTATTTTAAAAACAGAACCACGCCGCGGAGACGCTGCCCAAATGGTTATCTTAGAACTTGTCTAAATCAATAAACATCACTTTATAGATGATTCATTTAGAGTGTTATGATGTTGGAGTCTAGGACTCCGAGTCTAGCTCGTCGCTGCTCTCTGGTAATGTGTTACCAGAGAGTATGCACTCATCATAAGGTGTTATTTTTTACAATCGAACGAAAGCCCTTACAGGCTTATTTTTTTTGCTTCCTTTTAGGGCGACATAATCAGGCGCTGATCGGTAACATAGGACTGAGTGAGAAATTTTTTCTGTTCAATGGCCATAACAAAAGGTTTCATCTGACCTTTTAAAAACAAGGGCACATCAAAAATAGCAGAGGAATAGCGACGTGATACATAGTTGACATTATTCAAGGCAGCCTTGGCACACTGATGGCTAACAAGAAAAAAGGTCGACAAATAAGCCACATCCTCATCTGGGAGATTGCGCACTAAAAAAGAAGGAATCAGCACCTCGGCAGCTAAGGTATCGGCTTCGGCTTCGAAAACCGGATTATCGTTTAAGTAGATATTATTGCGGCTGAGGGAGAAGGCACTTCCCTTTTTTAAATGACCAAGTTTGACGTGAGCCAGTTCATGAGCCAACGTGTAGTTGATTCTACCTGCATGCTTGATCGTGTCATTATACAAAATTAAGTAGCGTTTCTTCTCCTTTAAATAAGCCGTTGCACCATCAGTACTCTGAGCGAATTCAATGACTTCATTCAAAGACAATTGCCTCTTTTTGCCAAAATCCGAATAGGAAATCAGGCTGATATTAGGCTCGTTTTTAATCAGGGCAAAGGGGTTAACCGGAAAGGCCTGAATTTGATTGGTTTTAAGCAAGCCATAGGCCATGGTTTTCGCTAGTTTAAAATTGGGCTTAGTCGTCCCACAGTTCATCGTCATCAAAAGTAGCCTCCAATATACGCAAGGTTTTCTCCCGCTGCTCAGGGGTCATCTGTTTCGCCTTACGCTGAATCATAAAATAGTTTTTATCCTGGGTCCCCTCATCTGTTCGCCCCAATAAATAGTCAACAGAGACATTAAAATAATCGGCAAGGCGAACCAGTTTATCACTAGACGGAGAGCTTTTGGCCCACTTAGTAATGGCACCACTAGATAAACCAACGGCTCGTTCCACTTCTGCTAAACTCACATTCTTTTCATTTGCTAATCGTCTGATTACTTCTAAGACAGTCATCATATCCTCCTATGAAAATATTCTTATATATAATAGTTGACGCCGAAAATATTCAGTGATATATTGGAAATATCAAGAATGTCTCAAGTTAGTCAGCTAAAAAATTGGCAATGCCAAATTAGTTGGCTTGTAGCTATACCTTAATTATAGAATATTTTCCGAGTTATAACAATAGAATGGTGAATATATTCGTGATTGTCAATGACTGACCTTAAACAGGTTCTTTTTTTAACGATCGAAAAGAACGTATGTTCGTACCTTATTTTAACATACTGTTAGGTGAAGTAAAGGTAAACTTGAAAAGGCTTTTTAATATCGGAGGGAAATCAATGAGGAATCAGCAAAAGTGGTTAAGTGAAGAAGTGAGAAAACAGAAAGTCAGCAAAGAAGGGCGTTCGGTTTTGAAGACCTATCCCCAGTCATTAGCTCGGCTAGTCAGACATCAGCGGATTCAAGTGGGAGACAGGGTCATCTTTGACTTTCATGAGAAGAGATACCGTCAATTAACTGGCGAGGTCGTCAAGATTAACGAACACAGTTACCTTGTAAGACTTCATGAGAGGCATTTAAAGACGATTCAAGAGCTCTTTGAGTTTAGAGAGGGAAATGGGTGTGTCTGTGTCAGTCAGGGGTATTGTCGTAGAGTATAGCCCTTAATGGGCAGAAATTGAGGAGGAGTTGATCAGGAATGAATGAACAGTTAAAAATTAGTAATAAGGCGCGACAACATGTCAGAGAAATGTTAAGTGAGTATCCCCAGATGAAAGAGGAAATGGAACAATTAAGACAATCTCTAATGGCAGTTCAGGAAGACGGCAGTAACCAATTTTCGGCATTTGAGGCAAACTCAGCCATTAAGATTGTGTCCCATGAGCAAATTCATTTCCGAAGTTTGGCCTTAAAAGTCATGGAAGAGGTTATTGCCAATACTACGATTGAAACTCAGGTCATTATTAATTTAAGATATTTTAAACGTGAGCCACTATCCTGGGTGGCCATCTCCCTGAATGATGAGGTAGGTTATTCGGAAGATAATTGTCGCAAACTTGAAAAGAAGCTAGTAGACGAGATTGCTAAGCGGTTAGGGTGGTAGTTTTACCAGTTTGTGGTTTTTTCTTTACCAATTTCAAGAGGCTTTTGGCAGTAAGATAAGGATGTAAGGTGATAGAGAAGGAAACAAAAAGACAACCAACCTTTATTTTTAGTAGTCCTTCTCTGCTAGCTTCAGTCCAAGCATTTAACGACTAAAAAAGACATGGAGGGTATCCGGATATGACAAGAGCAGGAAATGAAGGAACAGGCAACCCGAAAAAAGCATCACGAACTTACACTGATGCTGAAGTGGATGCCATAGTCAAACAGAAATTAGCAAGACTGTACCAACAATTAGGACTAAAGAAAGAAATGGGGACAATCAAAAAAATGACCATTACCATTGATTTCGAAAAATAGGAGGAAATAAGATGACATTAGAAGCAAAAAAAGGAATTGACGTAATTCTATTATACCGTTTATTGAAGAAAGAGACCGAACAAGGGGCATGGAAATTAGCCTTCCAAACTGAACACGAAATTGGCTTGAGTCGTGAGGCCAGCAGTGCCCCAACGAAAGACGGTGCCGTTCAAAGCATGGCCCAATTGGAGTACGAGTTTTCGGCTACTTCAATCGTTGCCAAAGGCGATGCTCACGTGAAGGAAATGCGTCAAGCCTTAATTGACGGCGAATTAATTGAAATCTGGGAAATTGATAAATCAGAAAAGGGAACAGGGGCCGTCAATCAAGACAAGTTTGCCGCTACCTATTACCAAGGGTTTGTCACAAGCTTCTCTCAAACTGCAAATTCAGAAGACGGAGTTGAATTATCCTTAGAATTTGCGATTAATGGGACAGGACAAGATGGATTTGCCTCATTATCAGAAGATCAGGCAGAAGTAGTTCAATACGTCTTTAAAGACACAACAACGGCTGACGCCTAGTTATGACGATTGGAACTAGCTATAACAAGTTAAATTAGGAGGCAATGGAATGAAACTGATCATTAATAAACAAACCTATTCATTTAAATTTGGCACAAAATTTGTACGAGAAATTGATGCCCGGTTACCTTTGGAACAGGAAGGCATCAAATTTGGTTTTGGCTTATCGGCTAAAGTAATTCCCGAATTACAAGGAACTAACGTTAACACCCTTTCTACCGTGCTACTTTTAGGCAATTTGACTGAAGAAGACAAGGTCTCCCAGGATGTCTTAGATGATTACATCGACGGTGTCGAAGATATCGAAGGACTATTTGACGAGGTAATGAAGGCACTAGCCGAATCAAATGCGGGAAAGTTAGCCATGCGAAACTTACGGGAAAGCTTGAAGAAAACCAAGAATTAAACGAAAGTTCCGCAGAGACATATGAGAAGATCAAGATATTCTCATTAAGATGTTTGGGAATGACTGATATTAGAGGGATTGAACGAATGACCCCTTATGAATTTGAGCTGCGAGTGACCGCCTTTAAATTAAGAAAGCTGGATCAGGAATACGACTTCCATCTGCAAGCTTGGCTAGGTCAGCAAGTGCAGGCGACGAAGAAGTTAGGCAAAAAAGAAGTGCCTTACTTTAAAGATTTCAATGCCTTCTTTAATTATCAAAAGAGGGAGCAAGAAATTCTAGGCCTCGTAGAGGACACGCCTGACTCCCAATTCGCGCAATTAATGAGAAAAGCCAATGGCTAGAAAGTGGGTCATTCCAGTGAAGATCTAGCTAGTAAATTCATAAGAGAAAGGAGGTAACATGTGGAACTATTTAGTGTAGAAGCGATATTATCCGCAACAGATACAAATTTATTTTCGCGAATGAATGCCCGAGCTGAACAGCGAGCCGCTAAAGGTGGTGGATCGTCAGGAGGAGCTGTTTCAGAAGCGGTCAACAAGTTAAGCGATAATGCTGCAAAACTCAAAGGTGGACTAGAAAAAGTAAGTACATTTTTGACGAATACTCAGAAAGTTAATAGTCAATTATCTGAATTTGCTGCTACATTTGGTTTTGAAGCTGTCGGCCAAGCTTTACAAGAAGTGAATGGCTTTTTATCTACTGCCCAAATGGTTGGTGGTAATATAAAGACTTTTACAGAGGGAATAAGCCAAGTTAAAGAAAAATTCGATCAGTTACAACAAGGAATAGGAGTAGCTAAAGAAGTAATGGCATCATTTTCAACAGGTGGGCTTGGTGGATTAGGATCCGCCATTTCTGGCTTAGTAGGTGGACCTTGGGTGTTACTGGCTGCAGGTATCGTTGCACTAGTCGCTGGTTTCATCTACTTATGGAACACCAACGAAGGCTTTAGAACGGCAGTAATCGAAATTTGGACGATGATATCGGAAACCATCAGCAATGTGATAACCACTATTGCCACGTTTATTTCAGAAGTTTGGGGCAGTATCGTCACGTGGTGGACGGATTCCAATAATCAAGTTCGCCTAGCAGCAGAAAATGTGTGGGCCGCCATTAGTGCCGTCATTGCCACAGTAGTGAACGTGATTTCAACGGTTGTTCAAACCGTCTGGGGTGCCTTAACTGCTTTTTGGACGGCACATAATGAGACCATTAAAACAGTAGCCAGTACTATTTGGAACGGGATTAAAGCCGCCATAGAGTTTGCGATTAATGCCATTTCGACGGTAATCGGCGTCGTTTTGGGTGTTATTCAAGCACTTTGGCAAGGGACTTGGAATACAATCCAAACCTATGTAGCGACTATTTTCAACATCATCGCCACAATTATTCAAACAGGCTTAAACGTCGCCAAAGGGATTGTTTCAACGGTGATGAGTTTGATTAGCGGTGACTGGTCGGGGGCTTGGAATGGCGTCAAAGAAACCGTAACAGCAGCTTGGGAAGGGGTTAAAAGCATTGTGACCACAGGGATTGAAGGGGCCTACAATGTGATTGCTGGCTGGTTTAATACCTTTAAGGATGCCGGTGGTAACTTAGTGAAAATGATTGGCGATGGCATCTTAGCCGGCGTTAAATTTGTGACCAATGCGATTGACACGATTGTCGGTAAAATTCGTGATTTCTTGCCATTTTCACCAGCTAAAACAGGACCCTTATCAGATTTGGATCAGCTAAATTTTGGTGGCACGATCGCCACAGGAATATACGCAGGAGAAGCTCAAATCAAGCGAGCGATGGATAGCATTTTATCCACCCCCTCATTGTCTGAATTAGATAAAACCTTAAACAGTAGTAACCAGCAAACAATTAACGCTAAAAGTGAATTATTGCTAACACCAAACAAGCAACCAGCAGTCTTTACCGTTAATTTGGGGAACCAACAGTTTAGAGCCTTTGTTGATGATATTTCCCAAGCTATTGGCGGCAATACAGAACTGAATTTAGCCTTTTAGAGAGGAGGAGAACCATGTATCATTTTCAAGATACAACAGAGACACAAGTCAATCGGGGATCGTTACCAACGTCAGCTATGAATTACGACGGTCTGTTTTTTGAAGAAGCCATTGAGGGGTATCGGACATTATCCGTCAGTGGCCGTGAAATGATCTCGTTGGAGATTGAAGCAGACAGCCGCAAAACAGGGACGGTGATTTACAATCAAACGCTTCCTCAGCGAAGGCTAACCGTTCATTACCAATTGCGTCATGATAACGCGGAGGAATTGCTGGTTAATTATCGGCAATTAATGGCTTATTTATACCGGGAACGAGACGTGATTGTCTACTTTAATGATGAACGGGACGTGCATTATCTTGGCAGGTACTCGGCATCAGATGAAATTGCCGGAGACAGTTACACCATCGTCTCCAGCTTTGATGTTTATTGTCAAGATCCACGGAAATATACGAAAGAGTTTACCTCGACAGGGTTTATTGGGGGCACGTTCAGCTATCGAACAAAACCAGATACAATCACTATCACCACACAAAAAAAAGGCAGTTTAGTGATTTCCAATGGCTCCCAAAGGATCTCCATGAGCCAAGTGGTTTTTAATGAGGGGGATCGGGTCGAAGTGGACTTTAAAGAAGGAAAGATTAGGGTCAATGGGCAAAACAGAACCTATTATCTGGATTTAGACAGTAGCTTTGAAGACTTCTATCTGGCCCAAGGCCAAACCATTACTAGTAGTAATGGAGAGTTAAAGGTTATCTATCGAGAGGTGAGTTTATGAGTAATGTCTATTTTTTTAATGACATTCAACGGTTAATTAAAGTGGTGTCGGAGCAAGCCCTGACAGAAGTAATTCAGGAACAGGAAATAACAGCGGCCAAGTCTGAGCTGTTGAACGATACCTTATCTGTGGTGGTGGATTACCACGACGAGCTTAAAGAGGCCGCTTATATGGCCGTCAGAGAACTGGACTTATCTTTCTCCATGTACCGAATATACAATTCATCTGATTCAGGTGACCAACTCACCTTTACAGGCGTGGGATTCGCCCCAGATGAGCTGGCTGGCTACGTGGTTGAAAACCTTCAAGTTGAGGAACGCTCTATTAAATCTGTGGCTCAGCTCTTAGTAACAGGCACGGATTGGACGGTAGGCTACGTGGACGATCGCTTGGCTGCTGTCAGTGGTGAGTTTAGCTATCTTTCAATTAAAGAAGGACTCAAACAATTACAAGAACTCGGCTGTGAAATTGTCTTTAAGTGTCAGCTAGAAGGGCGGGGTATCAGCCGTAAATGGATGGATATCTATCAACAGATAGGCGAAGTCAGTAACACCCGTTTTACCTATGGCGAGAAAGCCTTAAGCATTATTAGAGAGCAAGACCGCAGTCAGATATATACCTCACTAATCGGTCGGGGAAAGAGCCAAGACGTTGGGGATGGACAAGGGAAAAAGCTTGATTTTAAAGAGATAGAATGGAAAAAAAGCCGCGGCAACCCCTTAAATAAACCAAAAGGCCAACAATGGCTAGAACTACCAGAGATGACTGCTGCTTATGGCATTCCCATGAGTGACGGAAGTATGGGCAAACGAGAAAAAGTGGTTACCTTTGACAATGAAGATAACCCGAAAAAATTATTAGAACGAACCTATGAAGAATTAGTGGCATGCTCACGGCCCTTAGTCCAGTTTAAAACCACTACCTTAAGTGGCGATGCAATTGGGAATTGGGTCACCGTTCATCGCGATGATCGTGGCTATCATTATGAAACACGTGTTTTTAAAGTCAAAACAGACCGGTTAACTGGCAAAAGCGAGGCTGGTTTAGGAGATAACATGACCAAAAGCGCCTCGCGAAATACGGCAACCATTCAACACGAGTTAAAAGCCTTGGATGAACGCAAGATGACCTTTCAGGAATCGGAAGACATTGCCAAGTGGCAGTCTGATATTGTGAGAGGGGCTAAAGGTGGTTCGATTATCATGATGAATCCTTCAGATACGGGGGAGTCAGACAGTCGGGTGCCGAATCAAATGGTTTGGATGAATGGCCCTTCACTAGATGCCAGCGATAATTTTTTGGTAGCAAATAGCCAAGGGCTCGGCTTTATTGATGGACCTTTTGATATGACGGATTTCAAACCTGCTTGGTCGATTGATGGTACATTCGATGCTAATTATATTAAAGCCGGTGTTTTACGTGCGATTGATATCATAGGCGTCACAATCACTGGTTCAACGATTACAACAGACGGTGACAATCATAAAGTTCGCTTGAAAAACGGCATGTTGAGTATTTTAAATGATGATAATGAGGTGATTGGTTCCTTATTTGCCAGTTACAGCTCAGCTACAGGGAAAGCCAACGGAGTGGCCTTGCAACAAGGGAAAAATGAGATTTTATCCTTAAATACCTCAAATCCCAATGATGGTGGTAGTACCTATGTGATTCAGATTCCCAAAGAATCTAATTCCAACAAACCGTTGATCAACAGTCGTGGCAAGTGGCATCACGATGGCGATCTGAACATTAATGGCAGATTGACATTAAATGGTCAGGAAGTGACACCAGGCGGTTCCGGTGGAAACAACAACTGGGACGGACAGTATCCGCCAGAGGTGACGACAGGACTAGATAAACGGGCCTGGGAAATATGGATAACGGCCATTAATCAAGGACATGCCAAAGAATCAGCGGCAGGTATGATGGGCAATATTCAACGGGAAACAGGCGATATGAGCCCAACTGCCAATGAACGGCCAGGCGTGCCTGGCTATGGTTACGGACTGGTTCAATGGACTGATTCGACCCAAACTTATACAGGCAGAGATTACATGATTGGCTTGATGGATCGGGCCCAGATTAAAGATAAGCCAGATACCATTCAAGGGCAAATGAAATTAATCGACTGGCATGCTAAAAATGGCCAGTGGATTCCAACAGGCGAATTCCCGCAAACTTGGGCCATGTTTAAACAAATGACTAACATTGATTCAGCCACCATGGCCTTTTTGAAGAACTTTGAACGGGCAGGAGTTGAAGCTTCTGGGGAACGGATTCAAAATGCCCATAACTGGTACAACAAGTTTAAAAACTTAAAGCCACCAGTGATTGGCACCACTTTTAAACCACCAATTTCAGGACCGATTACGGTGACCAGTGAATTTGGCTGGCGTGTGAGTCCGTTACCTCCTCATGGGGACGAACTTCACAATGGGATTGATTTAGTTAATGGCAATCCCAATACCCCTATCTATGCGGCCATGGCCGGTGAGGTAGTAATAGCGGGCAATTATCCGGATTGGTATGGCTTGTATATTGTCATCAAACATCCTAACGGAAAATACACCGGGTATGCCCATAACTCGTCCTTAAACGTGAGTGTTGGTCAACAAGTAGCTCAAAGTCAGCAGATTGCTGTTATGGGCACGACAGGACCCTCAACAGGTGAACATTGTCATTTTCAGATAATGAACGATGTTTGGCCGAGCAATGAAGGATTTGAAAACCCAAGACCCTATATCTTGGGGTAAAGAAAGGAGTGATGGAATGATTCAAGCAAAATGGAAAGGGATTTTAAGTACAACCGAGCCGTATAATCATCTTGGTTTAATTAAAGTCCGTCAGGGAAATCAACAGACAGAAGTCTTTGATTTTCAAATTAGTCAGCAGCATGAGTTGTTTCCGAATTTAAATCAATACGATGTTTATTTTCAAACAGTCAGTAATCAACTGCCGGTGGAAATTAAAGCAGAGGTCATCGACAGCAAGAACAGCCTTGTTCGACTGGTGATGAACGACTACTGCATGCAAAAAACAGGCAAACATCAAGGGAATTTTTGTTTTAAGCGAGATAATCAGGTGGTTGGAACGACCCAAGACTTTACTTATGTGGTGATGCCAAGTCCAGCAACTGCTAATTTTGATACGGGGGCATACTGGCAGTCGGCTCAAGACTTGATTGATGAGATGACACAGTGGATTGAAGAGATTAAAGAGACACTAGGAGAAAATGCCGCCATAGAGCTAGGCAATCAGGTCAATCAGCTAAAGCAAGAACTAATTAGCGTCAAACAGCTTTTGACAGAAACCAATCGGGAAGTGAGTGAGGCGCGCAAGTCGTCAGCATCAGGTCAAACATTTGCTGATTTGGGCACTCGGTTAAACCATCTGGAAGAGTCCCACTATACCTTGCCTTATGAAGAGGTTGTGACATTGCGAACCCTGCAAGACGATCGGTTCAGTCTCAATCATCAAGTGATGAAAGAAGGAACGGTGGCAACGGATCACTACTTGCCAGGACTCGTTGTGGCAGAAATTGGCAATCCAAACCAAGATACTTTTTATCTTGAGAAAGTCGGTGAATTATAGTGGGAATTGAAATCAAGCGCATCATGGAAAAAGATGACAGTGGCGTAAATCGGCAAATTTATCCCATAACCCATATCTCTGCCGTTGAAGGAATCGACGCCCTTGGCAATCAGGAGGCGACGGTTAAATCAGTTAACGGGAAAAAAGGAGACATTTGGCTGACAACTCAAGATCTAGGGATTTCAGAATCAGGAGTTCCAATTGCCTCAGAAACTCAAGATGGGATACTGACGGCAGAGATGTACCGAGAATTAAAAGAAGTGATTGAACATATTAACAATGGAATCTCATTGGAAAAGGTGGATGAATAAGGATGGTAGATATTGTAAAAGTAAAAAATGCAGGAGTCGAGGTTTACCCTCAAACCCATGCGAAAGCAGTACTAGGTCTCAGTACCATTACAGGCCCACAAGGACCAAAAGGAGACACAGGAGCAACGGGTGCAACAGGCCCCCAAGGAATTAAGGGCGACGTGGGAGCGGCTGGCGCAACAGGCCCACAAGGACCAGCTGGTAACAACACGATTACATTTGAGAAAGTGGGGACGGTTTAATATGGCAGATATCGTACAATTAGTAGAAAATGGACAGAAAAAATATATTAAGACGCATGTGCAGGCAATTGAAGGAATTGGAACAAAAGGTGAATTGTTATGGTCTGGTGGATTATTGATGGATGAAGGGCAAGTTGCTACTCCGAAAAAGAAGTTAAGTGAATGTGCTAATGGCTGGTTATTAAAATATGGTCGTTATAATGCTGCAGGGATTCAAAAAAACTGGTATGGTTCAGTCTTTATTCCTAAAGAAGTAGGACTAGGGTTGCGAGCTGATTGGTTGCCTCATGCAGGAGCTACATCAACATATTCGGTTAAGTTAATTGAAGTTAGTGACACTACGCTTAAAGGTCACAGTAACAACGCTAACCCAACCCCTAGTAATGCGGCATATAATATGATGCTTTTTGAGGTGTGGTCTGTATAGTTGGTTATCAGAAGTGATTAACTATTTCTAGAACAAGGATAAAAATTATCTGTTATTACAAAAAACAATTAGCGTGACAGCTCAATCACGCTAATTGTTATTTTTATACAAGGAGGTGAGCCAATGGGAATAGAAAATTTGCTGTCAAACGCAACAGAGATCAGCTTTGGGCTATTGTTTGTCTCCTTATTTATTTGGGTGATGAAGAAGAACGACGAACGTGAAAAACGTTATACCGTTCAACTTGAAGACAAAACCAGAGTAATTGCGGAGCAGCAAAGCTTCATTGCTAAACAATCAGAGATGATGGGAAACATCTCCAATACAGTGAAAGAAACAAGTGAAACAATCAAGAAAGTGTCAGAAGAAATTCATGATATAAAAGTCAAAATAGAGAGATGAGAAAGGAGGTCAGAAGATGGAGCTATTACTAGAATGGATGTCACAGTACGGCGAAAATCAGATACTTTCAACAGCGATTATTTGCTTGATAATCGTATTCGTGACCAATTATACGGGCATCGTGGAAAAGCGCTGGCTGCCTGCCACAGCCACGATTATCGGTGCCGTTGTGGGAAGCGTCTTTAGTTTACACTATGGGGATTATTTTTATTCGATTGGCTTGGGAATCATCGGTGGCTTTGCCTCAAGCGGTGCCTATGATTTTGTGAAAGACACCTTTATGCCAAGTCAAAAGGAAGAAGAAAATGACTAAAATTTTATTGGTGGCCGGTCACGGCCAAGGGGATCCGGGAGCCAGTGGCGGTGGCTATAATGAGGCAGCCACCATGCGCCAGTTAGTCAGCAGAATCAAACAATTGATTCCAGATAAGGTGGATAGTTACGATCAGGCCAAGGATTGTTACCAGCAAAACGGCTTGGCTACCACCGCCTACCAGAATGTGATTGAGTTTCACATGGACGGCGCCACCAATCCAAATGCCTGTGGCGGTCATGTGATCATTGCTGCAGGTTTTTCACCAGATAACTTGGATAACCGCTTGAAAGAGGTGATTAAAAATCACATTGGCATTTGGGTGGGCACACCAAGCGGGTTTTCTTTGCGCAATGATTTACAGAACTTAAATGTGGCCGCTCAGAGAGGTATTGCCTATCGCCTACTAGAATTGGGCTTTATTACCAACAGCGGCGATCGAAGCAAGGCAATTGGTAACATGGAAACCTTAGCAAAAGCCTTAGCCGCAGGAATTTCTGGCGGACCAATCAGTAACCAAAAACCAAGTGTAACAGGCAAGACAGTCACCGTGGCCCCTCATGCTAGCCATTGGAGTTCGTCCAGTAAGGGAGCGAAGATTGCCCAGTGGGTCAAAGGCAGAACCTTTGCTTACCGTCAGGAACGACCGATTAAACAGTCCCGCTCCAATTGTGAGTACTTGCTGTATAACAAAGACCAGCCAATTGGTTGGTTATTGTCACAAGACTGCGTCGGAGGAGTTGGTTCGGAAGTCTCAGGGGCTAGTCAGTCATTGAAAATCGGGGCAAACGTGACCCTGATTAAGGCAGTGGATTATCAGGGAACCCCCTTAAAGACTCAAGGCGTGTATGAAGTCATGGAGATTAAGGGCGACCGAGCCGTTATCGGTAAAAATGGACAAGTGACAGCGGCAGTTGCCACCACCAATCTTAAATTATAAGCCTGAAAAACCTAGCTCTCGCGCTCTGAGACCTAGGTTTTTTGAGGTGTCATGACATAAAGCGTTTTATTCCCTAAAATAAACGGAAAAAGGGACCAAGATGATGGAATTTCCTTGATAATATGCTATTATAGACAAGTGACTTAGTCGAGTTTAACGACAAGGAAATAAAAGGAAAAAAGAAATTATCGTTTATTTAAATAAAAAAGCCGTTAAGTATTCACTTATAGGGAATTTAGTGCAGTGATAAGCTCATATCATTGAAACTTTGCTATTTTTTTGTTAGTGTTATACTTGATTAAAGCTGACTGCCTAAGTTGGCTTTCTTTTGTAGAAAGAAACTGTGAGGGACATTCATGAAACCAATTATAGAGATCGATCATATTAGTTTTAAATATCAGGAAGACCAAGAGGTTTCCGCTCTAAATGATATTTCTTTTTCAATTAATCAAGGCGAATGGGTGGCAATTATCGGACATAATGGGTCTGGTAAGTCGACATTGGCAAAAACGATTAATGGGTTAATCTTGCCCAATGAAGGTAAGGTGACTGTCGGTGGATTAGAACTGAACGAAGCCAATGTTTGGGAGATTCGTAAAAAAATTGGCATGGTGTTTCAAAACCCCGATAATCAATTTGTTGGTTCAACTGTTGAGGACGATGTGGCTTTTGGTTTGGAAAATCAAGGGATACCTCGTGAAGAAATGGTCAATCGTGTCAACGATGCCTTGGAGAAAGTCCGCATGAGTGAGTTCAAAACCAAAGAACCAGCTCGCTTGTCTGGTGGTCAAAAACAACGGGTTGCAATCGCTGGTGTTGTGGCTTTAAGCCCCGATGTAATCATTTTAGATGAGGCAACCAGTATGCTTGATCCTAAAGGACGACTGGAAGTTATTTCCACGATTCAACAATTAAAAGAAGAAAAAAATTTAACGGTGATTTCGATTACTCACGATATAGACGAAGCAGCTAACGCCAATCGGGTCATGGTAATGAAAGCCGGTGAATTAGTTCAAGAAGGCACACCAGAAGAAATCTTTTCGGCAGGGGAAAAACTGGTTGCCATGGGCTTGGATTTACCATTCCCAGAAAAATTAAAGATAGAATTAACCAATCTAGGCATCGACGTGCCAGCAGCATACATGTCTGAAGAAGGGATGGTGAACTGGTTATGGACATCCGTTTTAAACAAGTAGGCTTTACCTATCAGCCAGGGACGCCCTTTCAACACCGGGCCCTGTCAGATATTAATCTGGAAATTAAAGAAGGGTCCTACACCGCAATTGTCGGCCATACCGGCAGTGGCAAATCGACCCTGTTGCAACATTTAAATGCCTTAGTCAAGCCAACTGAAGGTCAAGTGGAAATTGGCGAACGCGTGATTAAACCAGAGACAAACAATAAAAATTTAAAAAGTATCCGCAAAGAAGTGGGCATTGTTTTTCAATTTCCCGAAGCTCAACTCTTTGAAGAAACCGTGGCAAAAGACATCGCTTTTGGGCCGAAGAACTTTGGCGTAACCGATGAACGAGCCAAAGAAATCGTCAAAGAAACATTGGAGATGGTAGGCCTTGACGACAGCTATATGGAACGGTCCCCATTTGAGCTCTCAGGAGGGCAGATGCGCCGAGTAGCCATCGCAGGTGTTCTGGCCATGGAGCCGACTGTTCTCGTCTTAGACGAGCCAACAGCAGGCTTAGATCCGCAAGGACGTCTGGAGATGCTGGAAATGTTTGACCGTCTCCATAAAGAACGAGGATTAACCGTTGTCCTTGTGACCCATATGATGGACGACGTGGCCAATTACGCCGACTACGTGATTGTCCTAGAAGACGGTACCGTCGTGAAACAAGGCGGCCCACAGGAAGTTTTTGCCGACGTTCAGTGGTTGAAGGACAAACACTTAGGCGTGCCAACTGCCACGGCCTTTTCCCAACGCTTGGTGGATAAAGGGTTTGTGTTTGATCATCTCCCCCTAACAACGAAAGAACTGGCTTTAGCAATTAAGCAAGCAGGTGAAAGCCAATGATGGATAAATTAATTTTCGGACGCTATATTCCAGGGGATTCCCTGATTCACAATATGGACCCACGAGCGAAACTACTGACCAGCTTTTATTTTATCGGCATTATTTTCCTCTGCAACAACTGGCAGTCTTACTTACTGATGTTTGCTTTTACAATCGGTGTGATCTTACTATCGAAAGTCAGCATTAAGTTTTTCATTCGCGGTGTGAAACCCTTGATTTGGTTAATTTCATTCACCGTTATTCTGCAAGTTCTCTTTACCAGTGGTGGGACGGAATACTTCCGCTTTGGCATCATCGCCGTAACCGAGCTAGGCTTGATGAATGGGGCTTTTATCTTTTGTCGGTTTGTGTTAATTATCTTTATGTCCACACTGTTAACCTTAACCACGCCGCCATTGGCCTTGTCAGATGCGATTGAGTACTTATTGCGACCACTTAAAGTCGTGAAGTTTCCTGCCCATGAAGTCTCACTGATGTTATCGATTGCCTTGCGTTTTGTGCCAACTTTAATGGATGAAACTGAGAAAATCATGAATGCTCAACGAGCTCGTGGTGTTGACTTTGGCGAAGGCAACTTAGCCCAGCGAATGAAAGCCATCGTGCCCCTGCTGATTCCGTTATTTGTCAGCAGCTTTAACCGAGCAGAAGACTTAGCCATTGCCATGGAAGCCCGTGGTTACCAAGGCGGCGAAGGTCGTACAAAATACCGGATCTTGCATTGGCAAGGTCGCGACACACTGGCCATCTTAATTTATGGCTTACTGACTGTCGCACTGGTTTACTTAAGATATTAAAAGAGTAAGCAGTCCTCCCTGAGAGAACTGCTTTTTTCAAATGAAGGAGGCGCCTTATGCCGAGATATAAAGCAGTTGTGGCTTACGACGGCACCAATTACTGTGGCTTTCAAAGTCAAGAAAATGGCAACACCGTTCAAGCTGAAATTGAAAAGACCTTAAAAAAATTAAACAACGGCCAAGACGTGACGATTCACGGTTCTGGACGAACGGATTCAGGGGTTCATGCTTGGGGACAAGTCATTCATTTTGACTATCCTGAGCGAGATCCAGAAAAGTTACGCCATGCCTTGGACACTCAAAGTGCCGATGACATCGCCATTCGCTCTATGGAAAAGGTGTCGGATACCTTTCATGCACGTTATGACGCCATGGGAAAAACCTATCACTACCACTTGGACATCGGCAAACCCCGCACCCCTTTTAAACGCTACTATGCCGCTCATTACCGCCATCCCTTGGATTTGGCAAAGATGCAAGAAGGGATTCAGCATCTGATTGGCACCCATGACTTTTCCGCATTTTGCGCAACTGGTACCTCTGTGGAAAATAAAGTGCGGACAATTCATGAAGCCACTGTGGAGAAGTCTGGGGATAATGAACTAGTCTTTGTTTTCCGCGGCGACGGTTTTTTATATAAAATGGTTAGAATCCTAGTGGGGACCTTAATTAAAATTGGCAATGGCCATCTGAAGCCAAGTGACCTGCCAAAAATCATCGCTAGCCTTGATCGCAACCAAGCAGGCCCAACGGCTCATCCAGAGGGATTGTACCTCATGGAAGTCAAGTATCCAGACAAATCAAGAGACTCATAAGCTGTCTAATAAAAAAAATCATGATAAGTCACATAAATACATTGACAATATGCTGTTTTGGGCGTATTATGGTAAATGGTATTGTTTGCCCCACGATGAGCCCCGGAAACTTATTGTGTCAAACATCAGACTTATAAATTGGAGGAAACAAACGTGCGTACAACATATATGGCCAAAGCTGGCGAAGTAGAACGTAAATGGTACGTAGTAGATGCAACTGATATCCCAATGGGACGTCTTTCAGCAGTTGTTGCGTCAATCCTACGTGGTAAAAATAAACCAACATTCACACCTCATGTGGATACTGGTGATTTCGTAATCGTCATCAATGCAGAAAAAATCAAATTAACAGGTAACAAAGCAAGTGACAAAATCTATTACCGTCACAGTCAATACCCAGGTGGATTAAAATCTGTCTCAGCTGGTGAATTGCGTGAGAAAAATTCTCGTCGTTTGATTGAAACATCTGTAAAAGGCATGCTACCTAAGAAAACGTTAGGTCGTCAACAATTGTCTAAATTACATGTGTATGCTGGATCAGAACATCCACATCAAGCACAACAACCAGAAGTATTAGATATCACTAACCTAATTTAAGGAGGGAAATTCATTGGCTAAAGTACAATATATCGGCACAGGCCGTCGTAAAAATGCTGTAGCGCGTGTACGTCTAGTACCCGGTACAGGAAAAATCATTATGAACAAAAAAGATATTACTGAATATATTCCACATGCTGATTTACGTGAAGTTGTTAACCAACCTTTCGCTGCAACAGCAACAGAAGGTGCATATGACGTTTTCGTAAACGTAAACGGTGGAGGTTATTCTGGTCAAGCTGGCGCAACTCGTCATGGGATTGCACGCGCACTATTAGAAGTTGATCCTGACTTCCGTCCAGCTCTTAAATCTAAAGGTTTACTTACTCGTGACTCACGTATGGTCGAACGTAAAAAACCAGGTCTTAAGAAAGCCCGTAAAGCTTCACAATTCTCAAAACGTTAATATATCTTATATATCAACCGTTCAAGACACTTTCCAAGCAATTGGGGAGTGTTTTTTTGTCTAGTATGGACAAAGTCTAAGGATAAGGTTGCCAAAGAAGCTAACTACAGGAATAATCAGGTGAGGTAATGTGGCGGGCTCATCTATCTACACCAACTTCTCAGAGTGATAAGGGTCTGGAAAATGAGTAACCAACTGAAGTCATAGTAGCGATGATGCAAGATGAACGCCTTGAAGAGCGAAGGGGTGAACAACTTATAGGAATTGGAGAATACGAAAAGCAGCCTGGCAATCGTAAAGGTTCAGGAGGTCATTTTTTTGATCTGCCTGATTCCTTCACTACATAGTAAAACAAAGTAGTTGACATCTGATCTACTACGTTATACTATATACCTGTACTTAACATTACTAAGTAGATGGGAGAGGATAGTATGAATGAAGTAATCAGAGTCAGCCAATTAAAAAAATCATTTTCAGGCCATTCAATCATTGATGGCATTGACTTTGTCGTACCTCAAGGCAATATTTTTGCTTTGATTGGCACAAATGGCGCAGGAAAAACCACAGTCGTTAAAATGATGACGACTTTATTGAAACAAGATGAAGGAACGATTCAGGTGAATGGGTTGGACTCATCAACCGAAGCAGAAAAAATTCGTGAAATCATCAGTTTAACGGGGCAATTTACAGCCGTAGATGATGTGTTGACTGGTCGCGAAAATCTGGTGCTAATCGGAAAATTACGGCACTTGAAAGACTACCAAAAGCGAGTTGATACGTTGCTCAAGCAATTTGACTTACAGGAGGCGGCTAAACGTCCAGTTAGCACTTATTCCGGTGGCATGCGCAGAAAGCTTGATTTAGCCATGAGTTTGATGAGTGAACCAAGGATTTTATTTTTGGACGAACCGACCACGGGACTTGACCCACAAGCTCGAGCGGTGCTCTGGCAGATGATTCGTCAGCTAAAGCAAAAAGGGGTCACCATTTTTCTGACAACCCAATACCTCGAAGAAGCGGAACAATTGGCTGATACAGTGGCCATTCTCAATAAGGGAAAAATTGCCTTGCAAGGCAGTATGGCTGAGGTCAAAAAACGGTTGCCACAGGGGACAATTGAGCTGGCTTTTGCCGATCAAGAGACATTGAAGCAAGCAGAAAAGAGAGTCGGTGGTGAACTGAATGAGGAACGGTTGACTCTGACAGTCACAACTAACGATGAGGTACAAAAAATAACTGAAGTATTGAGCGCGTTACAGCAACAGCAGATTCAAATTTTAGGATTTGCTCAAAAAAATCCCACATTGGAAGATGTTTTCTTTTCAATAGTGAACCAACAGGAGGCGGGAAAATGAGATTAGTTGAAGATACCTTAACCTTAACAGGACGCATGATGAAGCACATGACCAGAAGTGTTGATACAATTATTACAGTAGTTTTAATGCCAGTTTTGATTATGCTAGCCTTTGTCTATATTTTCGGTGGGGCAATGACGATTCCAGTTGCGACTTACAAAGGCTTTATCATTCCAGCGATTTTGCTGCTAACGATCGTCAGTGGGGTGGCTTACACTGCTTTTCGTTTAAATAAAGATGTGACGAATGGTATTTTTGAACGGTTCCATTCGATGCCAATTGCCAAGTCGGCGATCTTAAACAGTCACGTCTTAACCAGTTTGGTTTTTAACACAGCGTCGGCTGTGATTGTCTTGTTGTGTGGTGTGTTAATTGGTTTTCGACCAAAAGCCCATTTAGTTGAGTGGATACTTGGTCTAGGGTTATTACTGATGGTAACCTTGGCCGTCTCCTGGATAGCCGTTCTATTCGGTTTAATCGCTAAAAGCAGTGATACGGCTAGTGTTTTCTCTTATTTGCTGATGGGATTGTTATTTATAAGCTCAGGCTTCGTTCCAACTGAAACATTGCCAAATGCCTTACGAGGCTTTGCGGAACATCAGCCGATGACACCAATTATCAATGCCATGCGTACACTGTTAACCGCAGGGGAAATCCCCTCAGAATTAGGAATCGCCTTTCTTTGGTGTTTAGGCAATATCGTGGTATTTCAAGCTTTGTCAATCGGTGTTTATCATAAGAAGATGGCTTAAGCAATCAGCCAATTGACAAACCATCAAAATAAACATACGATAGGTCATATTGAGGGATTGCCAGAAAGTAAAGGTGAGAAGATGGACGGAATTACAGAAATGTTAAAAGGCGTTCTGGAAGGGATCATTTTGGAAATTATTAATCGTCATGAGACCTATGGCTATGAAATTACCCAGAACTTACAAAATTACGGGTTTGAGGATATTGTGGAGGGAACGGTTTATACCATTCTGCTACGCTTAGAAAAAAAGGGATTGGTCATTGTGACAAAGAAAAAATCCAGTGTGGGACCCATGAGGAAGTTTTACTCATTAAATGAAGAGGGGCAAAAAGAGTTAGAATTATTCTGGCAGCGTTGGGAATTTATTTCAGGCCAAATTGTTAAAATAAGGGAGACTGATTAGCATGAAAAGTCATAATATTGTGGATTATTTTAAACAAGTTAGAGCAGACAAAGTAGAGTATAAAGCTCATATGGCACGGGTGAAAGAACTGCCAAAAGAGTATCAAATCGTATTTGAAGAAGTACAGAAATTTTTATGGCAGTTCACAGCCGGAGACGGCATGGATATGATGGTGGGAATGTATGCCTTGGTGGACTTTTTTGAAGAAGGAGCCTCAAACAAGATCCCAATTTTGCAATTGGTTGGTGAAGATGTGGGGACATTTGCCGAAAGTACCCTTCATGAAATGCAAGCTCGCACACAAGTTAATGAGTTAAAGCGTAAAATGAATCAACGAATCGCCAAAAAGTTACACCAGGAGTAACTAAAAAGTAGAAGTACGTCACTAAGTAAAGCGTATCTACTAAAGTATTGTCAAGGGTTGGATGTCCAACCCTTTCAATATACCCAAGCCGACACAAGGACAATCAAAAGAGTCTAATGCTATAATAAATAGTAAGAGTTAAGATAAGGGTAAGACCACAAGACGAGGAGGAGCTATAATGAGACACATAAAAAAAGAGTTCAAGCTTAATTGCAAACCAGAACAGGCTTGGCAATTGGTGATGGATCGTAACAAGTATGAGAAATGGGCTGCGGCATTTCAAGCAGGGTCAACGTATACAGGTGAGATGGGATTGAATGAAACCGTTTCATTTGTTGACGAAAGCGGGAATGGTCTGGTAGCTAAAGTCGTGGTATTTGAACCAGAGAAAGAAATCAAGTTTTCGTTCTTAGGTGAAATTAATGAAGGTAAATTTGTTGAAGTCCCTGACTTTGCTAACTGGCTTGAGCACTACCTGTTCGAACCAGAAGGCAATCAAACTAAGATGCTTGTGGATGTTGTTATGGATGACCAATATTATGAGATGATGGATAAGTTGTGGGATATTGCCGGAGCCGAATTGATAAAACTCAGCAGTGACTGATTGGCTGGCAAGAATCTAAGTAGCCTCTTTTATTATAGAGCCGTAAAAAGATTTCTTTAACTGAGAAGTCTTTTTTTTATAATAAAAAGCACAAAAAAATTACAGAGAGCATGAAGTCTGATAGTGTATTTTTGTTTTTGATATATATAACCTAAAAAAGACTTAGGATTAGCATTGGGAATAATAATAGGTTTCCATTCGTAGAAATACTGTGTTTTAAAGTGAATAATGAGGAGCTTAAAACTGACGCTTAATCCACCTGGTAACATAGACTCGCTATCTATAATCATACAAAATCTAATCGTACACGTGATATTCAATAAAATCAACAACGAGTCCCTACCTATTTAGGGCAGACTCTAATCCAGTAATGTAGCAAATTAAGTTTTTTTAAATTATTTAAAGCAAACTCTGACAGTCAAAAAGCGTTGCTCACAAGATAGGCAACGGACGATGAATCAAGTCATTCAGATAGTGATTACGACACTGTCAAGTGTTTGTTTAAACTGGATTTAGGTACATGCGCTACTCTGCTTCAATTCAAATGTGACTGTCATTATCAACTATATATAGCGAGCAATTGCCGTGGGTTGTTTTTTTCCAAAGCAAGTTAAGCTACTTGTGACGGCTTACATTTTCAATAATTCTTCCGCAAACACTTCTGAGGGCGCTTTGTCTTGTAAAATTTTATATGAGTAGTTGTTCACCCAATCTTCAGCCGCTAGAATCGTTCGTTTGCTTAAATGGGTGAGTAAAGTAGACATCAGTGGTCTTTTTAACCACTCAGGTGAATTGGAAAATTCCACATCATTATCTGAGGTCACGTTTTTGACGATCTGATGGAAGTAATTAATCCCTGATTGTTTAATGCAATAAGTTAAGCCTTTCTAAGATCCCAATAACTCCGGTTGTTAGCAAATTTCTCTATTTCATTGTAAAATTTAGTTATCAACAAAATAACTTATCTGAATGAGAAAATTATGAGACTAGGGACCATGCTAAAAAGGTATCGAAAAGAGAACAATTTAAGGCAAGAAGATTTGGCGAGGAAATTATTTGTAACACCACAAGCAATTTCAAAATGGGAAAAAGGACAATCTATTCCAGGCAAAGAGAGTTTTCAAGAATTGTCTGTAATGCTAGGAGTTACTGAAGAATACTTGTTAGATCAGAAGACAATTGTTTATAAAGTTAAACACGGAGATAATCTTTTTCGCATAGCTGTTAACAATGGGATTACTACTGACGAGTTGAAACGATTGAATAATAAGAAAGGGAATGAAATTTCCGTAGGTGAGGAACTATATTTACAATAAGAATTCTTCGTAGTATTTCACTTGTATTTTGTTTGGAATATTGCAAAATCCATGATATACTGAAGGTAATAAAAAGAGGACATGCTTCAACATGCCCTCAATGTAGTACCGTTAAAGACGGTAACGAGAATTTATTTAGTTAAGAAATAACCGTTCGAACTCGCAAAAGCTGACGGTTATTTTTTAGCTCTTTTTTAGCTTCTACAATAGCTGTCACAAGTTTAACAATTGCGGTAATTAAACCAACAACTGCCACTGTCACTGCTAGAATAGTCTCAAGCAAAAGGCTGGCTCCTTTCTCCAGATTTTGGTTGTACACTCATGCGCACAACCTCACTTTCGATTGAATCCCGCCACCGTCATTTAACTTTTCTACTCCCATGATTATAATATACATTACCCTTATCAAACACCCGAATCATACAGGTGAAATTCAAGAGTATCAGGCCTTTCACACTGCCAATTTAGGGTACACCCAAATGGATATAAATAGTTAAATAAAAAGCTCCTGTTAATCGATTTATGCGAACAACTTGTTCGTATTTCTATTAATAGGAGCCGAATATCTGATTACACTAGTGTTGCGTAGATACTGTCAGAATATTCTGATTTATTCATTTCTTAGAAAATTGACAAAACGGTCAATGCTTACGCAGAGGATGACCTTTTCCAGAAAATTTTCAGTCATTTAGTTTTAAAACAAAGGCGCCAGCGACTGTTTAAACGTTTATGTCGGAATAAATGGTTTCAACCAAAGCTCTGCCGCATCAAACCGTTGATAATGAAAGGCTTGTTTGAGTTGGAACAGAGTCGCGCTCGTCCCTAAATCCAGTTTAATCAGATACGTCAAAAGGGTGGCAATTAGCGTGAGAATCACTTGATTCATCGCGCCTTGCTCATCTTGTGAGTAAAGTTTTTTAATCGTTAGATTTTGCTTTAAGTGTTTAAAAAACAACTCTATTTGCCACCTTGCTTGATACATATCTGCGATTGCTTGTACACTAACATCCATGCGATTTGTCACGAGCCGCAGAAGCTTCTGCCCTTTTGTTAAAATGGTTACCAGTCGAAAACGTGACGTGAGGTAGTTCTTTCCGCCTCCTAAAGCCACGTGCTGGTCACTAATAACTTGCCCGTCAGTGGTCTGATAGTCGTCGATTTCCATCTGATCAAGAACGCTAACAAGCGTATTTTTCTTGATACGAGTCACAAAAAAGTAACCATCGTCATGCATCTTGTCCAGTAACATATAGTCGAAATAGCCACGGTCCACCACGTAAGTGGCCTCTGCTTTATTGACGAGCACCTCAATCTGAGTGCGATCGTGGGCTTTGGCATTGGTTATCGTAAAGTCTTCCGGATATTGATTGTTTTCGTCCATATAACACAAGTTAAGATGAAGTTTAATTCCCGACTTGGTGGAACGAAAGGTCGCCCACGGAAATAAGTGCTGATTCAAGGGAATGGTCGTAGAGTCAATCAATTGAAGGCTATTTCGTTTGGTCGTTGGTTGTTTTTGTTGAATTTCTCCAACGAGGTTCCGGAAAATTTCCATGAGGACAGTGGCATCAATCTCAATCAAGCAACGAGATAAATTACTGTGGTTAATGGAATCAATGCCAATTTCTCGGCAAAGCCGTTGATCAAGAAAGGCGCGACTCATCTCGCGGTAGCTCGGGTATTCTTCGTAAACCGCGTGTAATAAGATATTTAAGGTTGTTTGGAAATCAAGTTTTTTACTGTAATAATCGTAGTTAGTAATAAAAGTTTGAGCATCTGTCGATAAGTTTTTTAACTTTATTGACCATACCCATTCCTGAAATGATGTTTTTGAGTTATACTTATCCATGCGTAGATCCTTTTTATTGGTCTTGGGTAAGTCATCCAAGGTCAGTATAAAGGATTTTTTTGTCTTTGAAAAGCGTGAATTCAAGGATAATCGAGTTTTAAATTCTTCGCAACACTAGTGATAAAAAGTATCGTACAAAGGACAAATTCATTTATAATCAATCGTTGGAGTTGAGAAATGACTTGTTAAGACTCCCGATTGGGAAAAGCATCTATTCGGAAAACCTAGCAATTGAAAAGGATAATGACTTTTATGGTGTTTTTGAAGAGGAACAATTAATTGGGACATTGAGTTACTATGAAGAAAAACCACAAGCAGCACACTTGACTGCTTTTGCGGTGAAGTCAAGTCATCAAAGAACTGGCATAGGAAAAAAATTAATTGAAATGCTAATCAAAGATTTAAAAAGCAAAGGCTATGAAGAAATTAGGGTAGATGCTCGAGAAGAGGCTGTGTCGTTTTATAAGAAGTGCAAGTTTGAAATTGTTTCAGGTCCAGTGATAAATGAGATATTAGGTGTGATTGATTTTAAAATGGTTTGTCATATCTAGTTTATGCCAATGGTAGATAAATCCTGACTAAGTGGTTTAAAATAAAAAATAAATATATATTATAACCATGAAGCTAACCTAGTCGTCGTTGATTATAGGTTGGCTTTTTATTATGCCCAAATTTAAGGAGGAATTCATCATGAAGCGACAACCCGCAAAACGTATTCCCATTGTCAGCGTGAAAATTATAAAAGTGGATAATAACAGTACGAGATTAGAAGGTAATTACATTTAAGAGTGTCAACCACAGTTATTATGGCAAACATTACTCGATAAAGGATTAAAATGTCAAATAATGACTATGGTTGGTTCGTTTTTTTGATAGAAATAGTCATTGTTGAGTTATACAATGAAAACGTACCTAATTACTGTGCAGAAGGACACCAAATAAAAAGGAGACTTACAATGGAATTTAATATGGAGAAGTTAAATACAATCTTAGAAAAAATTGGACAAAACCCTTATCTGAAATCAATTACATCTGGAATGATGCATTCTTTACCAGTGACAATTATCGGGTCGATTGCTTCTATTTTAATGAATTTGCCAATTGCAACTTGGAATGATTTTGTTCAATCATCAAATTTATCAACGATTTTTGATTTAGCTATGAACGTAACGACAAACATGCTTTCAATTTATATTGTGTTCTTTATTACGAAAGCGCTAACTGAGAGACTATCTGATGGACTCGATGGAACAAATGCAGCGGTAACTGCTATTATTTCGTTTCTAATATTGACACCTTTGCAGATAACGGAAGGTGAAATGGGCCCCATTAAATCTATTTCTTTTGACTGGATTGGTTCTAAAGGAATTTTTTCAGCTTTACTTGTGGCATTTGTAGTCAGTAAGGTTTATCAACTATCCCAAAAAAATAATCTAACAATTAAAATGCCTGATTCAGTTCCGCCTATGATCACTTCTACTTTTGAAGGGTTAATTCCAGGTGTTATGGCATCGATGTTAATGTTAATTATTAGTTGGTTATTCTCATTAACTTCATTTGGTAATATTCATGAATTTATTTATTCTAATATTCAAACCCCTTTACAAGGCTTAGGTACGAATATTTGGAGTCTGGTGATAGCTTCAATCATTTCACAGCTATTATGGTTTTTCGGTATTCACGGAACGAGTATATTATTGCCAATACTATTACCTTTATTATTACCTCTAGATGCAGAAAATCTTGCTGCGTATGCTGCGGGTCAACCGTTACCTAATATCACAGGATTTGCATTCTTTTTATTCTATACATCAACAGGGATGGCAATGGGATTAATCGTAATGATGCTTTTTGCTAAATCTAAACAGTACAAGACTTTAGGTAAATTATCTATTATCCCTGCAATTTGCGGAATTACAGAACCCGTTATATTTGGAACACCTTTGGTACTAAATTTCAGATTTTTCCTTCCATTCGTATTTTCAAATAGCATTGCATTAATTATTGCTTATTTTGCCACATTTTTTGGTCTAGTACCTGCTCTTAATGGATCTAATATGGTTATGGGGATGCCTTTATTCTTAACAGCATTAATGCAAGGAGGATGGAGAACATTAGTATTGTTGATAGTGTTATTTGTAATAACGTCTGTTCTTTGGATTCCAGGATTTAGAAAAGTAGATCAAGAAGCATTTTTAGCAGAAAGTGGAGAACTGTAATATGAAATATCAGAACCCAATAATTAAAGGCTTTCATCCAGACCCTAGTGTTTGTTTTGCAAATGGCCAATTTTATATGGTCAACAGTACCTTTGAGTATTTTCCTGGATTACCTATTTATACAAGTAAAGATTTACTCAATTGGGAGTCTTTACCAGCAGTTGTGCAGCAACATGCACAAGTGGATTTACACAAAGCTAAAAACAGCGAAGGTCTTTTCGCTGCAACTATTCGAGAAAATAAGGGAACTTTTTATGTCGTCACTACAAATATTTCAACGTTCCAAACACTTCTATTTACGACCAAGAATCCAATGCATGGCTGGTCTCAAGCAATCGAAATTAAGATAAAGGGAATCGATCCTTCACTGTTTTTTGAAGGAGAACGTACTTATCTTCAGTTTACGGGATATATAGAACAGCAGAAAAAGGCTATTCAGCAAGTTGAACTTAATATAATGACAGGAGAAATAATTGAAGGTCCCAAGTTGTTAAGCCATGGGAGTGGTGGTAGAGATGTGGAAGGTCCTCATATATACAAAAAAGAGGGAAGTTATTATCTTTTAGCAGCTGAGGGCGGTACCCGAGAAGGGCATATGATAACCATTTTTAAAAGTAATGAAGTGTGGGGACCCTATGTTTCGTGCGCAAATAATCCGATTTTATCGAATCGAGATTATCCGAATGAACCGCTTCAATCAATTGGTCATGGCGATTTAGTTCAAGATAATAGTAAAGCTTGGTGGTTAGTTTGTTTAGGGACAAGACCGTACAAGCATACGACAAATATGGGACGAGAGACACTATTATATCCAGTAGAGTGGAATGGAGAGTGGCCTGTGATTCACAATGGGATAGCTTCACAATACGTGGATTTAGCTGATTACCCACAACATCAAGCACTCATGATCAACCCCCAAGTTGTAGAAAATTTCACTTCACTAGTAACTGAGGAGGGAGAAATAAATTCAGAAGCTCTTTTTCTCAGAGATGACCTATCTCTCAGAGCAGTGATTGATCATAATGGAGTATTATTAAAAGGCGATCAATCCTATTTAGAACAACAACTTCCATCATTAATCGGGCTGCGACAAACTTCAAAAACAAGTGTTTTTGAAGTTACTATCGATTTAACAGAAGAGAAAACCAATGGAGGAATCACAGTCTATATCGATTCTAAACACCATAGTGATTTATTAGTGCAAAAAAATGATGGAGAAATTTTTCTAACAAGACGCACACGATTAAAAGAAATTATTATTCAAGAAAAATTGCAATTAATTAAAGGAAATGAGGTAGTGTTATCAATTGGGTGTTCGGTAGAAGGATATAATTTTTCTATTGGAAAAGAAAGAAAACATCTATACAAGATAGATGCTTCTTTTTTATCAAATGAGTTTTCTTTTGGTAAAAATACAGGAGTCATTTGTGGCATATTTGCTGAAGGTGAAGGGCGACTTAGTTGCCTTAGTTTCACACGACAAGATTGAATTCTACTTAAGACATGTGATTGATACGGTAGGCAGCAGGTGTTTCTGAATACTTTTCTTTGAATGCTTTAATAAAAGAGTTAACATTTGGGAAACCGCTATCTAATGCAATTTCGGTGATAGTATTTGAGGAATTTACCAACAAATTGAAAGCTGTTTTTAAACGTATGGCTTTTAGTAAGTCGCGAAAATTTTTGTTAGTATTTTTTTTCAAAATTCTTGACAAATATTCGTGACTTATTTCAAATTGTTCAGCTACTTCAGTTGCTGATAAATAGTTATCAGCATTATCTTCAATAAATTTGATAATCAGTCTGATACGTTCTTGCGAGTTAGTGTAAGTTAGGTCTGTTTCAGTAGAAAAAAAGAAATGTTCAAGTAGTTGATGCGTAAAATAAAAAAATAAACTATAAATTTTGGCCCGACTATACGGAGCTTGATGAGTGCTTGTTTCAAGTATACTCTTGAGTATATCGATGACCGCTAGGTATTCTGGATGGCTAGAATCATTTAAGAAGATTGGAACTGCCGAATTATTTGTTACAAATTGAAATGTTTTCAAAGGAATTTGTAAAATAAACATTTCTGAATTAGGATTGTTTATAAAGGTAACAGAGTGAATATTGTTTGAATTAATCAGATAATAACTTTCTTTTTCAAGAAGGATTTTAGAGCCATTTGTCACTATTTCAATAGTACCTTGATTAACGTAAATGACCTCTATACTACGATGCCAATGGGCTGAAATAAACTGAAAATGTTGTTGTTTAGATTTTTGTGAGATTGTGTTGCTTGTATGTAGATTAAAAAATTCTGATTGATAATTTACTAGTTCATGTTTATAAGTCATTAGTTCACCACCTCAAAATGATTATACGAAAAGATTATAGATAGTACAAGGGAAGTTAATTTAGTATTAGCATTGCAAAATAAAAAATAAGGAGAATATTTATATTTTTATGGGGAACATCATTATCAGCAAATCAATCAGAGGGATCTTTAAATAGTAATAAGGGTGACAGCGTGAGCGATCGTTTACCTTTAGGCAAGAATCGTTATCAAGTAATGACACACCCTGCAAAAAAAGCAGATAGGTCTTATGAGTTTTACCCAACTCATAGAGGGATTGACTTCTATTCTCATTATCAAAAGGATATCAAAAAACTTGCTGAAATGGGAATTAACAGCCTACGTATATCGATTAGTTGGCCTAGGATATTCCCGACAGGGCTTGAAAAGGAACCGAATCAAGAAGGGTTAAATTTTTATGATAAAGTGTTTGCGGAGCTAAGTAAGTATCGAATTGAACCTGTTGTAACGTTAAATCATTTTGATACGCCTTATTATTTAGCCAAACATTATGGTGGTTGGAAAAGTAAAGTAACAAAAGAGGCATTTATAAAATATGCTGATACAATTTTAAAAAGATACAAAAATCAAGTGACTTATTGGATTCCTTGTAACGAAATTAATATGGCAGCCCACATCCCTTTTGTTGGTGCTGGTCTGATGATTGATTTAGAAAATCATCCGCAACAAGCTACTGCGGAAGCTATTCATAATTTATTAGTTGCAAGTGCAATCGTCACTAAACTCGCTCATGAAATAAATTGTAATAATAAAGTTGGTTGTATGTTAGCTGCTGGAACAACTTACCCTGAAACACCACACCCAAATGATATTTTGTGCGCCCTAGAGAAGGATCGTGAAAACTATTTATTTACCGACGTGCAATTAAGGGGAGCTTACCCTCTTTATTACACAAATCAATTACAAGTCCAAAATGTTAACTTAGTGGTATCGAAAGAAGAAAAAGAACTTTTATCTAAATATACATCTGATTTTATAGCGATTAGTTATTATAATTCGCGTATGGCGTCAAATAGAGAAGTACGTGAGTCTGATGTTACAACGGGTAATGTTTTTGCCACGTTAAAAAATCCTTTTTTGGAAAGTACAGAGTGGGGATGGTTGATTGATCCAGTTGGGTTGAGAATTACCTTAAATGAGTTGAGTGATCGATATCAGAAACCAATCATGATTGTGGAAAATGGACTTGGAGCAAAGGATGAATTAATAGATGGACAGATTAATGATTCTTACCGTATAGATTTTTTAGACGCGCACATTATGGAAATGAAAAAGGCTCAAAAAGATGGTGTGGAAATAATCGGATATTTAACTTGGAGTGGATTGGATATAATTAGCGCCTCATCAGGAGAGATATCTAAACGCTACGGATTCATTTATGTCTGTCAAGACGATGTAGGAGAAGGAACTCAACAAAGAATAAAAAAAGCGTCTTATTATTGGTATCAGGATTTTTTAAGCAATGAGCAAATCATTTTTAATCGTTAGAAGGGAAGAAAATCATAAAATACAACAGATTCTTTGTACCGCACTCAGATTTATTTTTAAAACCATTAAACAGCAAAAAACTGGCAGGAAAGCTAATAAAGAAAAAGAGCTAGAAAATTTAGTTAAAGATAGCCATTTTATAGCAGTTCAGGAGTTAATCTCTGACTACATTTTAGGCCTAACTGAAGAAACCTCATCCGGTAAGTAGGTTAGGACAGGCTATAAAAGTTGTTGTATAATAAGGAGTAGACGAAAGAGAGGGGTTGTTACATGAATGGTTCCCAGGACTATTTAGATGATTTACTCGTGCGTATGGCGTATCATTCAAGTGCGATTGAAGGCAATACGATTTCTTTGCCACAAACCGTTTCAATCATTTTGGAAGGCACATTGCCAAGTCAAGGTAAGAGCATCCGTGAATTCTACGAAATAGACAATCATAAACAGACATTTGCCTTTATCGAAAGCCTGTTAGAAAAGAAGGAGTCGTTACAACTATCAGACGTGAAAGAGATTCATGCGTTACTAACCGATCGCTTACAGCACGACAAAGGCCAGTTTAAAACACAACAAAATGCCATTAGAGGGGTCGAGTTTAAAACGGCAACACCTGAAGAAGCACCGCAGTTGATGGCTCAATGGATTGATAATACGAATTATCGCTTAGGTTCTTCTCATAATAATAGTAGTCTACTCGAAGTCTTGGCAGAGACTCATATTCAATTTGAACGCATTCATCCATTCTACGACGGTAATGGACGTACCGGGAGAATGATTTTAATGTACCTAAGCATGGGTTATTTAGGCGCCCCTATTGTCATTAGAAAAGAGTGGCGTGGACGATATATTGAGTTTTTGGGAGAGCAAGACACCCAAGGATTGGTTCAATTATTTAATGAGTCGTTTGAGTTTGAGCGTGTTCGTATGACTGAATTTGGGTAAGTGTTTAAGATGTTTCAGTTGTTGGGGCCAGCCACACTTAGTTAAATAATTTTGAAAAGCTACATCTGGCAATGCGACGCAGATGTAGCTTTTTTGTTGCTGAAAATCAAATGAGAATATGGGCTGTATAGTTGGCCGCGTGATACGAATTCCTCTAGGATTATGATCAGTTAGTACTGGTCGGAAAGTTAATGTGTAATAAAGGTTAGATAAGCATATGCAAGAAGGAATTGTTACAACACACTCTCCGTTTATTATGCGGTCGTTAAAAGAACGGGAACTGATTAAATTAACGTCAAGTGAAGAGAGTATCTCAGTTTCTGGTGAAGATTATGTAGATCAAAGTATTGAAGAAATTAGTGAAAATGTAATGGGGATTGAAGGGGTTCAAAGAAGTAAGCAGTATAATGAAATGTACGAAACAGCAATTGAATACTACAAATTATTAGAAGAGGGGCTTGTAGCAGACAAGAGAGAAGAAAAGAAACGTATTGAATTAGCATTGGATAAGATTGAGATAATGTATGATGATAATCCGGCCTACACAGCTTTATTAGCAATGAAGAGAATTGCTAATAAAAGCCAAGGAGGAGTGTGATTATGAGGCCAGTAAATAGGGGGCCAATACCTCAAAATAATTCAAAGGATATAGAATTTACTAAATCACTAGTGTTGCGAAGATTTAAAATTGACATAAACCTTGAATTCAAGCTTTTCAAAAATAAAAAAATCCTTTATACTGGCCTTGGATGACTTACCCAAGACCAATAAAAAGGACCTATGCATGGATAAGTATAACTCAAAAACATCATTTCAGGAATGAGTTTCGTCAATAAAGTTAACAAACTTATCGACAGATGCTCAAACATTTATTACAAACTACGATTATTACAGTAAAAAACTTGATTTTCAAACAATTTTAAACATTTTGTTGCATGCGGTTTATGAAGAATATCCGAGCTACCGCGAGATGAGTCGCGCCTTTCTTGATCAGCGGCTTTGTCGCGAAATCGGTATCGAATCAATTAACCACAGTAATTTGTCTCGTCGGCTGATTGAGATGGAGCCCACTGTTCTCATGGAAATTTTCCGAAATCTCGTTGAGGAAATTCAACAAAAACAGCCAACGACCAAACGAAACAGTCTTCAATTGATTGATTCTACGACTATTCCGTTGAATCAGCACTTGTTTCCGTGGGCGACCTTTCGTTCCACCAAGTCGGGAATTAAACTTCATCTTAACTTGTGTTATATGGACGAAAACAATCAATATCCGGAAGACTTTACGATTACCAATGCCAAAGCCCACGATCGCACTCAGATTGAGGTGCTGGTCAATAAAGCGGAAGCTACTTACGTGGTGGACCGCGGTTATTTTGATTATAAGTTACTGGACAAGATGCACCGCGATGGGTTCTTTTTCGTCACTCGCATCAAAAAAAATACGATTGTTAGCGTGCTCGATCAGATGGAAATCGATGACTACCAGACGACGGATGGACAGGTTATCAGTGACCAACACGTTGCCTTAGGCGGTGGAAAGAACCATCTCACTTCACGTTTTCGACTGATAACCATTTTAACTAAAGGGAAGAAACTTTTGCGGCTCCTGACCAATCGGATGGACGTCAGTGTACAAGCAATCGCAGATATGTATCAAGCACGCTGGCAAATAGAGCTTTTTTTTAAACATCTAAAACAAAATCTAACCATCAAAACTCTTTACTCACAAGATGAGCAAGGAGCGATGAATCAAGTGATTCTCATGCTAATTGCCACCCTTTTGACGTATCTGATTAAACTGGATTTAGGGACGAGTGCGACTTTGTTTCAACTTAAACGCGCCTTTCATTATCAACGGTTTGATCCGGCAGAGCACTGGTTAAGACCCTTTACTCCGATATAATCTTTTAACTTGTCGCTCACGCATTTGGATTGAAATTAAATTACTGAAAATTTTCTGGAAATGGTTATCCGTTGTGTAAGTATTGACCGTTTTGTCAATTTTCTAGGAATCGAATAAATCAGAATATTCTAACTTTATCTATGCAACACCAATGATTTTCGATAATTTATTCTTCATAAATAACACTCCATTATTTTTTGGTATAAAAATCGTATAAAAACGATCAAGAGCCTAAATCGCAAATAGAAATTGATGAGAAAGAATATATATTGAAATATAAAATGAAAGAAGAAGGAACGGATAAAAAAATAGGTTATTATGTAGAAAAATAAGCAACTGGTTGGTTAAGAATTATATCAGTGGAATTATGTTTTCTCTTAGGTTTAAACTATTTTATTGTTAAAACATTCAACGCACCACAACATAGTCGTGGTGCGTTCGCCAAAATGGACATACTCCACGTAGAATAAGGCGTCTCTCACAAAATAGAGGGACGCCTTTTTTTGTATAAGTAATGAACGGAACTCGATACTACTGTGATTCTTATTGAGTTGCGTTACCTTTTTATCAAAAACGACCATTAAAAACTAAAATCAAAGAGTTTATACTTAAAATAAAATCCCACAAACCATATAGCATATCATCTATTTTTTTTTTAATGAACAGTAAAAAAAATAATTTGTATTAGCGTTTGTTATATCAATCAAACGGTCGATATATCGTAAAATGTGTTGAACAAGTGTGTTTTTTAGTGCTTTATATGTTATTTTATACTAATTATATTTAGGGGGAAATTAGAATATAATTGAATAACTTTTAGGCTTATGATAAATTTGAAAGTGAAAAAAAAGAAAGGAGAAATATCAACGTAGACTATTATTTATTTTTATGGGTGGATTCATTTAAACTGCTTATAAAGACTGTTTTATATCATTGTGTTTATTTAATCTGTGTACTATAATAGGAGGATATTTATGAAAAGAGTATTTTCAAAAAAAATGTTAACAGTTGTATTAGGGATTGTTTGTTTTTTCACAATTACTGGAGTGTTTGACAGCGTCTCTGCTGCTGAAAACGAACTAACTATTCAAAGTAAAATCGTAGAACCTGGAGCAACTGAATTTGCAAAATCTGATTTTGGTTATTCGTTGTCAGCAATATTAGCAGCGGAAAAAATAGGGACTTCCCCTGAAAATTTTGTTTTATCAGAGCCTTTTGTTATTGAAGGCTCAAATCAAGGTGAAATCTATTTTCCAGTTCTTTTAGATAATAATGTTGAGTATGTTTATATATTGATTCAAGATGGTGATGGCAAATACTCATCTAGCGTCAGCCGATTTTTAGCTGAGGAAATACAAGAATTAAGGGCGAATGAATCCATTGATCTAGAGAGCTATCCTGTTACCTTTTTCTTAAAGAATAACAATATTTTTTATAAACAAAATAATGAAGTAACTTTGTTATGGGAATCTCCAATTAGGCCAGATGTTCAAGAGCCAGAAGCGTTAGAGAACTTTGTCACAAATGAAACTGAGGAATTTTCGATTAAATCACTGTCAAATGAAATTGATTTCGTAGAACAACCCTTGGTTGAAGATGACACTCAAAGTATTCCTAATCCGCTACAACGTGGAGTTGTTATTGATACTAACTACATCATGATAGATTTTGTTTGTAGAGAAACTCAAGGCAACGTTCCTTGGTGTGCTGCATATGCAACTGCTTGGATATTAAGCAATAAAACAAATCCGACTTTAACTTATGCTTATGATGTGATGAAGCATGCTTATCCTAATGCCACTTTTTCCGAATTAATAACTAAAACTGCTAGCTATGATCAAATCGCGGCTTTTGCTAGAAGCAAAGGTGCCAGTCCAATTGTAACACCCACAACGTTATCTGGTGATAACGTAAGAACACTTTTAAAGAACGGAAAGCCCCTTTATATAGGTTTGGATGGAATCTCAGGGGATTATCTAGGTAAGACGCATGCTATGTCACTTTTTGGTTGGGTAAAACAGGGGAACAATGAATCATACTATGTTTGGAATCCATGGAACAATTACGTAACTGTAGCGTCAACTAATGGTTCATCTTTAACAGTGCCAGTATCTGGTGGCGCATTTACATGGAAACGTACGATTTATAACATGTAATACTTGTATAGTCGATAGATTACCGGAAGAAGGGATATTTCTGAAAAAAATTTTGATTATATTATTGTTCATCCTTTCAGGATGTGCATATTCATCTGAAAAAAAAGGAGATTCTCCTGTAGCTGATAAGGAAAACGGAGTAAATATGAACGAAAGTTATGAACAGTTTGATAAGTTAGCTGGTAGCTGGCATTCTGATAAATGGAATACAGACCTGATAATTACCATTTTAGAAGATAACAAGATACAATTGTTGTTCGATGGAAATAAAGATATCACGACACTTGTATCAGATGAGCCGAGTGAATCAATGTGGGAACTTAGTTCTAATGATACGGATATAAATTATTCTATTTACTATGTGGATGTCAATTCAATAAAAGTAGGTTTAGGAATTCAACAAACTTCGGATTCTTTTAGTGATGGGTCTACTGAAATTGTTAAATTTACTAGAATAATGGAATAAAGTATCATGCAGAAGGAAAATACATAACTTTGCAAAGCATAAAATTGAAACCAAATGTTTGAAAAGTGTTATCTATATTTAATAGCGGAGTGTGCAGTAAATCACCATATACTGCACACTCTTTTTTATCCTTCTTTTTGCATTATTAATTGGTCGTTGCGTCCATAAACCCGTAAATTATTCTATGTGCAGTAACTCTATGTGATTAATCGTCATTTTCTTTCTATCAAAAACGACTATACTTTTTGTAGAATATTTCTCAACGTCAAACTAGTAATACAATACGTTAAAATTCTTTAGTGACAAAAATGTAGTTTCACTACTGATATAATCGGTTGGTGCAATTAGGAAAGTGAAAAGAGAGCACTTAGTGTAAAATTATTCTCGGTAAGACATATTTCTTTCCAAACCAAAAGAAGAC